>JANONS010000184.1:0-14928 GCA_031420915.1 Armatimonadota bacterium | reverse complement strand
CGACACGATCAGGCACATGCCGATCCTGCAGCGGGAGCTGGTGGCGCAGGGCGTGACGTTCACCAACGCCTTCGTCACCACGCCCCTCTGCTGCCCCAGCCGCGCCAGCCTCCTGCGGGGCCAGTACGCTCACAACACCGGGGTGCTGACGAACGGGGGCGGAGACCGGGGCGCCGGCGAGGGGCGCTGGCCCGGTGGCGCGGAGGCGTTCCGGGACCAGTCCACCCTGGCGACGTGGCTCCGCGCCGCGGGTTACCGCACCGGCCTCTTTGGCAAATACCTGAACGGCTACATGCAGCTGACGCAGCGCGTCCCGCCGGGGTGGGACGAGTGGCACGTCTTCGCCGGGGGCTACTTCAACTACTCGCTCAACGAGAACGGGACGCTGCGCCGGTACGGGCGTGCCGCCGAGGAGTACGGCACGGACGTGGTCGCACGCAAGGCCGTGCAGTTCATCGAGCAGGGGGGTTCAGCGCCACTCCTCGTCTATTACGCGCCGTTTGCGCCCCACGCCCCGGCGACCACGCACCCGCAGGATGCCGCGGCGTTTGGCGACGTCGCGCCGTGGCGGCCGGCCTCTTACAACGAGCAGGATGTCTCGGACAAGCCGGAGTGGGTGCGTCGCCTCCCGCCGCTCGGGCCGCAGCAGCAGGCCGGGGGGGATGAGTTCCGCAAGAGCCAGCTCCGCGCGTTGCAGGCCGTGGACCGGGCGATCGGGATGATCATCGACGCCCTGCGGCGCACGGGCCGGCTGGAGAACAGCATCATCTTGTTCACCGCGGACAACGGGCTGTCGTGGGGCGAGCACCGATGGCTCGGCCGGAAGTCCTGCCCCTACGAGGAGTGCGTCCGCGTGCCGTTCATCGTGCGGGGGCCCGGCATCCCTGCCGGCCACACCGATCCCCGATTCGTGCAGAACATCGACATCGCCCCGACCTTTGCGGAGCTGGCGGGCGTGCGACCCGACGGGTCTGTGGACGGCCGCAGCCTCCTGGCGCTCCTGCGCGGCGGCGAGGTCGCCTGGCGGGCGGACATCCTGACGGAGTACTGGGGGCAGCCGCAGCTCACCTGGGCCGCGATCCGCACAGACCGGTGGAAGTACGTGGAGTATGAGAACGGCGATCGGGAACTGTACGATCTGAACGCCGACCCGCACGAGATGACCAACGTGGTCACGTCTGCCCAGCACGCGCCGGTCGTCGCGGAGCTGCGGCAGCGGCTGGAGGCGCTGCGCCGCGCGGGACGCTGAAGATGGTCCGCCAGCTGCGGTTCACTCCCCTGTATTGATCCGATCCGTCCGTTCGCTTATGCTGTAAAGGTGATTGACTTTACAGAGGGCGACCATGGCACGAGCGCTTGAGGATCGCCTGCGCACCATTCGTCTCTTCGACACCTACGGGGGGCTGCTCACCCTCAGACAGCAGCGGTTGATGCGGCTGTACTATCTGGGCGACCTGTCGCTCGGCGAGATCTCCGAGCCACTACGCATCACCCGCCAGGCGGTACGCGACAGCCTGCAGCGTGCGATCGGAGAGCTGACCCGGTTTGAGAAGCACCTGCGGCTGGTGCACCGTCAGCAGGCGTCCGGGGAGCGGGTGTGACCATGCAGCAGTACTTCACGGCGATGCCAGAGGCCGGCCACCGTGTGCGAGAGCTCACCGATACCCTGCGCGGCCGCACCTTCCGATTCCTCACCGACCGCGCGGTCTTCGCCCATCGGGGCATCGATCGCGGGACGCGCCTCCTGATCGAGACGATGACGGTCGGCGAGCGTGACGTCATCCTCGATCTCGGGTGCGGCTATGGCGTGATCGGCCTAGTCGCGGCGGCGCTGGCGGCCGACGGGCACGCCCACCTGGTCGATGTGAACGCCCGGGCAGTGAACCTTGCGCGGGAGAATGCCGCGCGGAACGGCATCACGAACGCCACCGTCCACCTGGGTGACGGTATTGAACCTGTCAGGGGGATCACCTTCGATCTCGTGGTGACGAACCCGCCGATCCGGGCGGGGCGGCCGGTGGTGCTGGGGCTGTTCGCCGGCGCGCACGCGGGCCTGCGCTCGGGTGGCCGGTTCCTGTTTGTGGCCCGCACCGGCCAGGGGGTGAAGACCCTCGCCCGGCACATGGACGGGCTCTTTGGCAACGTGAGTGAGGCGGCCAAAGGCGGGGGGTTCCGCGTCTTTGCGGCCACACGACTCGGCGCGGCGGGAACGCCGGCGATCACCGCAGGCGAGCGCGCGGTCACGGGGGAGCAGGAGGATGTTTGACAACCTGCAGGCGCGGCTCGGCGAAATCTTCCGACGCCTGAGCGGGCGGGGCGTGCTCAAAGCGGAGGACGTCGATGCGGCCCTCCGGGAGGTGCGGATCGCGCTGCTCGAGGCCGACGTCCACGTTACCGTCGCCCGCGACTTCGTCGCCCGGGTGCGGGATGCGGCCCTCGGTCAGGAGATCTGGAAGAGCCTCTCCCCGGCCCAGCAGGTGATCAGGATCGTCCACGAGGAACTGACGCGCTTGCTGGGCGGCGCCCGCCGCGAGTTGCGACTCGCGCCTACCCCGCCGACCGTGCTGATGATCGTCGGGCTGTATGGCACGGGGAAGACGACCTCCGCCGCCAAACTCGCTTACCACCTGAAGCACCGCGGCCGGCAGCCACTGCTCGTGGCGACCGACCTGCACCGGCCGGCGGCGGTCACGCAACTGGAGGTCGTGGGGCGCCAAGCGGGGGTGCCCACCTACACCGAGCCCGGGGCGACCGATCCTGTCGCCGTGGCCCGTTCGGCGCGCGCGCACGCGGCCCGCAGCGGGTACGATGTGGTGATCGTCGACTCCGCCGGCCGGCTGCACCTCGACGAGGAACTCATGGCGGAACTGGCGCGGATGCGCGAGGCGGTCCAGCCGACCGAGGTGCTGCTCACACTCGACGCGATGACGGGCCAGGACGCGGTGACGATGGCGAAGGCGTTCTCCGCGCAGGTCGGGATCGACGGGCTGATCCTCACCAAGCTGGACGGCGATGCGCGAGGCGGCGCGGCGCTGTCGGTGGTGGCCGCGACCGGGCGCCCCATCCTGTTCGCGGGCGTCGGTGAACGGGTGGAAGCGTTGGAGCCGTTCCACCCCGACCGGATGGCGGCGCGCATCCTGGGGATGGGCGACGTGAGGACGCTGATCGAAAAGGCGGAAGCCGCCACGACCGCCGAGGCCGCGGAAGCGCTGGAACGGAAGCTGCGGCGCGGGGAGTGGACGCTGGAGGATTTCGTCGAGCAGTTGCGCCAGGTGCGTCAGATGGGGCCGCTCGATCAACTGGTGGAGATGATCCCCGGCATGGGCCGTCTGCGCGGCGCAGCCGCGGTGGACGAGCGCCAGGTGGCCCGGGTGGAGGCGATGATCTCCTCCATGACCCCCGAGGAGCGCCGCACCCCCGTGATCATCAATGGCAGCCGCCGCCGGCGCATCGCCAGGGGCTCGGGGGTGACGGTCGCGGACGTGAACCGCCTGCTGCGGCAGTTCGAACAGGCCAGGCAATTGGCGAGACAGGTCGAAGAGATGGGGAAGCGCGGCAAGCGTCTTCCCCACAAAGGAGGGTTTCCATGGCCGTAAAGATCCGACTGATGCGTCTGGGGGCCAAGCACCAGCCATTCTACCGCCTGGTGGTCGCCGACTCGCGGGGGCCCCGGAACGGCAGGTACATCGAGGCGATCGGTTACTACAACCCGACCACCGAGCCCTCCACCATCAAGGTGGACGAAGCGAAAGCGGTGAGGTGGCTGGATCGGGGGGCTCGGCCCTCCGACGCCGCGCGGGTGCTGCTACAGAAGAGCGGGGTGTTGGAGAAGTGGGAGACCAGGAAGAGATCGTCCACCCAGACATGAAGGCGCTCGTGGAGTTTATCGCCCGGGGTCTGGTTGATCACCCCGAGGCGGTGGTGGTGCGCCAGGTCGAGGACGAGCGCGGCCTGCTCCTGGAAGTGCGGGTGGCGCCAGAAGATATGGGCAAGGTCATCGGCCGGCAGGGACGCATCGTCAAGGCCCTGCGGACGGTGGTCAGGGCAGCGGCCCGAACCGGTAGCCGGGTCACGGTCGAAATCCTGCGGGAACCCTCAACGGTCGAGATCATGCGGGAGCGCGAAGGGATGACGGAGTAGGCGGAGGCGGGTATGCCGATTACGATTGCACGGCCTGTCGTCATCAAAGCGATCGTCACTGAGAGCTTCAAGCGGCTCTACACCCAGGAACTCCAGGCCGCGATCGCGCGGGTGGAGGAACTGCTGACGCAGTTGGAGGCCCAGATCCGCCGCACCGAACTGGAGCGGCAGATCACCCCGCAGTCCCGGGCCATCCGCCAGCAGCTGGAACTCGAGCGGACGCGGCAAGAGTCCGCCCGGTTCGAACTGCAGGCCCGCCTGCGCGAGGTGGAAGGGCTGGAGTTGAACGCGGAGTTCCCTCAGGGGACGGTAGAGAGTTTCACCGAGGTGAGTATCGGCGATAACCTCTTCCAGAAGTTGGGCCGGACGGAGATCGTGGTGAAAGACGGCATTATCATCGAGGTCCGCGAGGAATAGCGGCGGGCCCACCGGCGTGAAGGCGCAGGCAGCGTACCTGATCATCGGCCGGATCACCCGCCCCCACGGGTTGCGCGGCGAGGTGAAGGTGCGTCCGGAGACGGACTTCCCCGAACGCTTCGCGCTGTTGCGGCGCGTGCTGTTGGTGCGGGAAGAGCGGGAGGGCGTGGTGCGGACGGCGGAGGTGGAATCCGTCCGGCGTCAGGGCGATCTGGTGCTGCTCAAGATCGCGGGGACCGATGACCTGGATGCCGCACGCGCCCTCGCCGGGGCGGCCCTGGCCGTGCCCTGGGAGGATCGCGTCGAGTTGCCGGCGGGCGCGTACTACGTGGCCGAGATCGTGGGGTTGAGTGTCCGCACGATAGCCGGCGAGGCGCTGGGCACGGTGGCGGAGGTGATCCGCACCCCGGCTCATGACATCTATCGCGTGGAGGGGACCGACGGGGAGGTGCTGATCCCGGCGACGCGAGAGGTGGTGCGCTCTGTGGATCTGGACCGGGGCGAGATGGTGGTGGCCTTGCCAGTGGGATTACGGTGACGCTATGCGCATCGACATCGTGACGATCTTTCCGGAGGCCTTCACCCCGCTCGGGCTCAGCATCATCGGGCGGGCGCGCGAGCGAGGCTTGCTCGCGGTGCACGTCCACGACCTGCGGGATTTCACCAGCGACCGGCACCGCCAGGTGGACGACACCCCCTACGGGGGTGGGCCGGGGATGGTGATGCAGCCCGAGCCCTTCTTTGCTGCGATCGACGCCATCCGGCGTGAGACGACGAGCGACCCGCGGATTCTCTTGCCGTCACCGCAGGGCCGGACGCTGACGCAGGCGCTGGTCAAGGAGTTGAGCCTCATCCCCCACCTGGCGATCCTGTGCGGGCACTACGAGGGGATCGACGAGCGAGTGCGGGAGGGACTGGGCGCGGAGGAGATCTCGGTCGGGGACTATGTCCTGAGCGGGGGGGAACTGCCCGCGATGGTGATCGTCGATGCCCTCGCCCGCCTCCTCCCTGGCGTGGTGGGCGATGCGCAGTCCGTGGAGGCAGAATCGTTCAGCGAGGGCCTGCTGGACTATCCCGACTACACCCGCCCCCCGGAGGTTCGCGGGCTGCGGGTGCCGGAAGTGTTGCTCTCGGGTCACCACGAGGCGATCCGGCGGTGGCGGCGCAAAGAGCAACTCCGCCGCACGCGGGAACGGCGGTCCGACCTGCTGCGGCAGGCGGCGTTGAGCGAGGAAGATCGGCGGCTGCTCGAGGATATCGATGTCGAAGAGTTGCTATAATGGCACGTTGAATGTCGTTGCGGCATAGGTGATCAACGATGGACAAGCTGGCTGTGGTCGACCGTGAGGGGTTCCGGAGCATGGTCCCCGTGTTCACACCCGGAGATACGGTGCGCGTGCACATCAAGGTCGTCGAGGGCGGGCGCGAGCGCGTGCAGGCGTTTGAAGGCATCGTCATCGCCCGCAAGAATGCCGGCCGCCGCGAGACCTTCACGGTCCGGCGGCTCAGCCATGGGATCGGCGTCGAGCGGATCTTTCCGCTCCACTCCCCGCGCCTGGAACGGATCGATGTCGTCCGGAAGGGCCGGGTGCGGCGGGCCAAGCTCTATTTCCTCCGGCGGAAGGTGGGGAAGGCGGCCCGTATCAAGGAACAGCGGTAGGTCGGGCGGCGGGGCTCGATGCGGCTGGACTGGTTCGATCGCCTGCCGGTGAACATCCCGACGATCATCCTCATCCTCGCGGCGGTCCTGTTGGTGGCGCGGGTCGCCATCCGCCGCAGCCGGTTCGTCCCTCCCGCCTGGCGCACCGCCCTCATCGAGACGCTCGATGCCAGTCTCTTCGCCGCGGTCCTCAGCCTGGTCATCATCACCTTTGTCGTCCAGGCCTTCTTCATCCCCTCGGGGTCGATGGAGCCCACCTTGCAGATCGGGGACCGGATTCTCGTCGGCAAGTTCTCCTACCGAATCGGCAAGATCAAGCGGGGCGACATCATCGTCTTCCATTACCCCCTCGGTCCCGCTCCCGTCAGGGATTTCGTCAAGCGGGTCATGGCCTTGCCGGGGGAGACCGTGGAATTGCGGGAGGGGCTCGTGCTGATCAATCGGAAGCCCCTCAGCGAACTCTATCCGACCGCCCTGCCGGGGGGCGATCGCGCCTGTACGAGCACCTACGGGCCGCAGAAAGTGCCGGCCGGGCAGCTCTTCGTCCTGGGAGATAACCGGTGCAACAGCGAGGACAGCCGCTTCTTCGGATTCGTGCCGACCGGGCGGATCGTCGGCAGGGCCCTCTTCATCTACTGGCCGGTCCCCCGCGTGGGCCTCATCCGGTAGGCAGTGGTGAGTCGGCTCGAGACGTGGGCCTGACCGTCCGCGAGATTGCCGCGCTCCTGCGCGAGCGCGACCCCGACGATGAGTGGCTGGACGCGCTGGCCGCAGACGGCCGGGCGGGTGTCCGGCAGATCGCCGCCCGGTTCCAGCGGCGCCGCGAGCGCGAGCAGCGGGAACGGCGGCGCCTGGAGGGACTCTTCGCCTGGGAGCGGGCGCGGCGCCGGGAGGGGTTTGCGCGCATCGCGGGGGTGGATGAGGCGGGCGTGGGCCCGCTGGCGGGGCCGGTCGTCGCCGCCGCGGTGATTCTCTCGGGGGAGGAGCCGCTGGCCGGCCTCAACGATTCGAAGACGCTCTCCCCCGAGGATCGGGAGCGGCTCTACGCGGCGCTTGTCGCGTGCGGCACCCGCATCGGGATCGGGCTGGCCGACGTGGGGGAGATCGACCGCCTCAACATCCTGCAGGCCACGCGCCTCGCCTGGCGCCGAGCGGTCATGCAGCTCCTCCCCCGGCCCGATTACGTGTTGATCGACGGCCGCTACCGCGTCGATCTGCCGCTGGCACAGATGCCGATCGTGGATGGCGATGCCCAATGCGCCTCGATCGCCGCGGCGTCGATCGTCGCCAAGGTGACACGGGACCGGGTGATGCGGGACCTCGACCGGCGCTTCCCCGAATTTGGCTTTGCCGGACACAAGGGCTACGCGACCCCCGCCCACCTGGCGGCGATCCGCAGGTTCGGCTTCTCACCGGTCCACCGGCGGTCGTACCTGCCGATGCGGGTCTTCCAGCAGGACCTGTTTCACGCGCGGGCCTGACACCCGCTGGCGCGTGGCGCCGGAAAATCTCGCCCGGCGCACGATACCCTTGCTGTGAGCCAGATGCGGCGTCTCCTCGGCCAGCGGGGTGAGGCGGCCGCCGAAGCCCATCTCCTCGGCAAAGGCTATCGCATCCTGGCCCGGAACTACCGCTGTCCCTTCGGGGAACTCGACCTGGTGGCCGAAGAGAGCGGGGCGGTTGTCTTCATTGAGGTGAAGACGCGGCGGGGTGCGCGGGCGGGTAGTGGGGCGGATGCGATCACACCGCACAAGCGTCTCCGGCTCATCCGGCTGGCCCGGTACTACCTCACTGTGTCCGGCCTCGCCACGGTTCCCTGCCGGTTCGACGTCGTCACCCTCGCGGTGCACCGCGGTCGAGCCCGCGTGGAAATTCTGCGCAACGCCTTTCAGGCTGGATAGATGGCGAAGACGTCCTGACCCCGAAGCGTGGGCTTCCCGGCCCGGTGCCTTACCAGCCGAGCGAGAGGACGAGACCTGCCGCCAGGCCCGCTACCGAGGTGAGCGTGAGCGCTAACCCGATGTAACGGTTCTGGAGGCGCTCCTTGCGATGGCGGTTGATCCACTCCACAAATGCCGCGTCCATGCTCAGATCGATCAGGTGGGGAGCAGGGAGGGAGGGGCCGCGCTCCAGGTCGAGCGTCGGCGGGATCACCGTCGCCACGTAGGTGATCCCGCCTTCGCTACCCGCCCCATCCGTGGACAACCCTTCTGTCGTGCGCGCTTCGATGACGCCCGCATCGCCATTCCCAGTCGAGGCTGCTGGCTCGACGCTCTCGCGGTGTGTCTGTTGACCGTCCGCCAGGTTCTCCCACTCCCCCATCAGCGCCGGCGACGCAGGAAGCGCGGCGCGCCGGGCCTGGCGGAACAGCCGTTCCACCAGGTTGACGGTGCGGATCTTACGCCAGAGGTGTGACGGGAATCGGTAAAAGGTCAGGCAGGACGCCAGATCGGCCTCCAGGCTCCGCGCGGCGAGTTCCCCCCGCTGGAGCCAGCGAGTGTGCCACTCCCTGAAGCGCGCGACCGCGACAGCGCGATCAGGGGCCGAGAAAATCTCACGGGCTTCGCGAAGACAGACTGCGCGCCACCGCGTGTCGACCTTGCGGGCCAGCGCCAGGAGCCGGTGCGCTATGCTGACCTGGAGCGGCGTATCGGGATAGGTCGCGTGGATGGCCTTGATCAGCGCAGGGTGGCCGTCGCAACAGATGAGCAGGAGGTCACCGGCGATCCCCTCCGCCTTGAGGTCCCGGAGCAGGGCGCGCCACGCCCGCTCATCCTCGGAGGGGGCGACACGCACGGCGAGGGGGCGGGGAGTGCCCTCCCTCGTGAGGCCGAGCGCGCAGAGGACGACCTCGTCAGGTTGCGTGGCGCGGGGCCGGCGCAGGCCGTCCAGGAGGAGGAATGCCACCTCCAGACGTGCCTCGGGATCCGCTTTCCCGCTGCTCGGATCGATGGTGGTGATGGCCATCTGCTGTCCTCCCCCAGTGATGGGAATGAAAAACGGGCTGCCCACCCTGCGGCAGCCCAGCTGACCCAGATGGCCCTGTGGCTTTGCGTCCCCGGATCGCTCCGGGTTTGCCCTGATCGACAGGTCGCGCCGGCAACCCACTGTGTACGTACCCACATGCCTCGTCCCGTAGTCCTCGCCGGTGCTCCCTGCTCTCGGGAGGGGGGACCGTCCTGGCGGAGAAGCATCTGACGCTGACGCCTAAATCGTGTGGGGGGAGGTCAGATGCGCGGAGTTGTCGTTTCCATTCATATCGCGAGTGCGGCCGCCGCGCCCATGCGCTCGATCGGCGAGGTCCGGGCGGTGCCCGGCCGGGGGCTGGAAGGGGATCGGTACGGGAGTCGGGCCGGCACCTACTCGCACAAACCGGGCCCCGATCGTGATGTGACGCTGATCGAGATCGAGGCGATCGAGGCGCTGACCCGCGACAACGGGGTTGAACTGGATCCGGGGGACAGCCGCCGCAACATCGTCACCAGGGGGGTGCCGCTCAACCACCTGGTAAACCGCGAGTTCAGGGTCGGGGAGATCACCCTGCGGGGCCTGCGGCTCTGCGATCCCTGCTCACATCTGGAGCGGCTGACGCAGCGAGGGGTCCTGCGGGGGCTGGTTCACCGGGGTGGGTTACGGGCGCAGATTCTCACCGAGGGGACGATCCGGGTGGGAGATCCGGTCCAGGCGGAATAGACCCGCCGCAGCGCCTCTATGATGGAAAGGAAACATGTCGCCAGCGGAACCCCCGCCGGCTGATCGCTCCTGAGATTCTGGTGGAGATCGAAGCAGACGCCGTCATCGCGGAGTCAGACGGGTGAAGGCCAGCGTCTTTGATCTCGCCCCCCCCCAATTCCCCGCCGGTCTGCCGATACATGCGCTGGAGATGCTGGCGAGAGTGCAAAGCGCGGCGCTGCTCGGAGTCGACGCCATCCCGGTCGATGTGGAGGTGGACGTCTCCTTCGGGCTTCCCGCGTTTGCGATCGCCGGGCTCGCCGATTCCAGCGAGCAGGACGCCAGGGAGCGTGTGCGCGCGGCGGTCAAGAACTCCCACCGGGAGGTACCGGCCCGCCGCATCCTGGTGAACCTGGCCCCGGCCGACATTCGCAAGGAGGGCGCGGCATACGATCTCCCGATCGCGCTCGGGCTGCTCCTGGCGACCGGGCAACTGCGCGCCGGCACGCTGGACGGAGATCTGATCATTGGGGAACTCTCCCTCGACGGCCGCGTCCGGCCGGTTGCGGGAGTGCTGGCGGTCGCGCTCCTGGCGCGGGCGCTGGGCGCCCGGCGGGTGCTGGTCCCTGAGGGCAACGCACAGGAGGCAGCCGCCGTGGGTGGGCTCGATGTGGTCCCCGTCGGATCGCTCGCGGAGGCGATGCAGATCGTGGAAGGGCTTCGCGGGCCACGCCCCATCATTGTCTCGCCGCCCGACGCGGCGCCCGCCCGGGACGAGGTAGATCTCGGCGAGGTGAAGGGTCAGGCTCACGCGAAACGGGCTCTGCTGGTCGCAGCCGCCGGCGCGCATCACCTCCTGCTGATCGGCCCGCCGGGCAGCGGCAAAACGATGCTGGCTCGCCGGCTCCCCACGATCCTGCCGCCGCTCACTCCCGAGGAAGCCCTGGAGGTCACCAAGATTCACAGCGTCGTCGGATTGGTCCGGCCGGGGATGGGCCTGCTGCGCGACCGGCCCTTCCGCGCTCCCCACCACACCGCAAGCCGCAACGCGCTGGTCGGCGGCGGCACGGTCCCCCGGCCCGGGGAGATCAGCCTGGCCCACCACGGCGTCCTCTTCCTGGATGAGCTGCCCGAGTTTCACCGAGACGTGCTGGAGGTCCTGCGCCAGCCGCTGGAGGAGGGCGCCATCACGATCGCGCGTGTGCACAGCGCGGTCGCCCTTCCTGCGCGCTTCATGCTGATCGCGGCGATGAACCCCTGTCCCTGCGGCTTCTTCGGGGACCCGCACCGTCTGTGCACCTGCACCCCGCCTCAGATCGACCGCTACCTCAATCGGGTCTCGGGGCCGCTCATCGATCGATTCGATCTGCACGTCGAGGTGCCGCGCCTGACTCCCGCCGAGGTCATCGCTGCGCCGGGGAGCGACGCCTCCGGCGCGTTGCGGATTCAGGTCGAGGCCGCCCGCACACACCAGCGCAGGCGATTCGCCCGTACGCGCGTCACCTGCAACGCGCACATGAGCGGGAGGCACCTGCGGCGGTACTGCGTGCTTGATGAGCCGGCCGCGACACTCCTCCGGCTGGCGATGGAACGGCTCCATCTAAGCGCGCGGGCCTACGACCGCGTGCTGCGCGTGGCGCGCACCATCGCAGATCTGGAGGGCGCGGAGGCGATCGCCTCCGCGCATATCGCTGAGGCGATCCAGTATCGCACGCTCGACCGGCCGGTGGTGCGCGAGCCCCTTCTGCGTGCGACCGCTCCGAGGCGGGTGCCTTGACACGCTGTGTTAGTGTAGGGAGAGAATTGTCCGGTGGGTGACGCGGGTGTGGTGATTGAGACCGTCCACCTGACGTCGCCCCGCTATCCGGATCGCCTGCGGCGGATATACGATCCGCCGCCGCTCATCTACGTGCGCGGCGACCTCCGCTCCGCCGAACCAGCGGTGGCGGTCGTCGGGTCGCGGCGCGCGACGGCCACCGGACGGATCGTGACCGAGCGCCTGGCCGCGGGACTGGCGGCGAGCGGGGTCACCGTGGTCAGTGGACTGGCACGGGGCATCGATGCGGTCGCCCACCGCGCCGCCCTCGACGCCGGAGGGCGGACCATCGCCGTGCTCGGCTGTGGTCTTGATGTTATCTACCCGCCGGAGCATTCTGGGTTGATGGAGGCGATCACGCAACAGGGGTGCATCATCACCGAATTTCCCCTCGGGACGCCGCCGTTACGGCATCACTTCCCGCAGCGCAACCGGATCATCGCGGGGCTCACGCTCGGCGTGGTGGTGGTGGAGGGGGATGAACGCAGCGGGGCGCTCAGCACCGCGGGGTATGCGCTCGACGAAGGACGTGAGGTGATGGCCGTCCCGGGCAGCGTGCTCAACCCGCTCAGCCGGGCTCCGAACGGTTTGCTGCGCCAGGGGGCAACGCTGGTCGAGTCGGCGGAGGATGTCCTCGCCGCGGTCGGTCTCCCGCTCCCGTCGCGCCAGACAGTCCAGGCGAGCGGCATCACACCGCCAGAGGGTCCCCAGGCGGTGGTCTGGCAGGCGGTCAGGACCGAGCCGACGCACATCGATCAGGTGGCGCAGGAGGCCGGTCTGCCGGTCGCGGAGGTGGCGGCGCTGCTCATGGAGCTGGAGATCCGGGGACTCGTCCGGCAGGTTCCTGGGAAACACTTTATACGCATCGAAGGGGCGGCCGGATAGGCCGCCGCGCATCTCGCGGAGACCATGGCGAAATCATTGGCGAAATCACTCGTCGTTGTTGAATCGCCCACCAAGGCGCGGACGCTGCAGAAGTTCCTCTCCCGCGGCTACGAGGTCGTCGCGTCGATGGGGCACGTCAAAGATCTGCCGAAGAGCCAGCTCGGTGTCGATGTGGACGCGGACTTTGCCCCCAAGTACATCGTCATCAAGGGCAAGGGGCCGGTGCTCAAGGCGCTGCGCGAGGCGGCGAAGAAAGCCGACAGCGTCTACATGGCCACCGACCCGGATCGCGAGGGGGAGGCCATCTCCTGGCACCTGCAGGCTGCGCTGGGATCGGTGACCCAGAAGGTCAAGCGCATCGAATTCCACGAGGTCACGAAAGAGGCCGTCCGTCGCGCCCTGGCCCATCCCCGCGACATCGATCTCAACCTGGTGAACGCCCAGCAGGCCCGCCGGATTCTGGACCGGCTGTTTGGGTATCAGTTGAGCCCGCTCTTATGGCGGAAGGTGCGCGGGGGGCTGTCCGCCGGGCGGGTCCAGTCGGTGGCCGTCCGGCTCGTGGTCGATCGTGAGCGAGAGATTACGGCCTTTCAGCCTGTCGAGTACTGGACGATTGAAGGGCAGTTCACCCCGGACGGTCCGGATGCGGCCTTCTCCGCCCGGCTCCTGGGCCGTGATGGGACCCGCTTCGGGACGCCTCTGGAGCAGAATGTCCAGGTCATCTCGACCGACACGGAGGCGACTGCGCTCGCGGAAGAGATCCGCCGGCCCCGCTACCGGGTGACGGAGGTCAAACCGGGCGAGCGACAGCGCCACCCCTCGCCGCCGTTCACCACGAGCACGCTTCAGCAGGAGGCGAACCGAAAACTGGGCTTCGGCGCTTCGCGGACCATGCGCCTGGCCCAGCAGCTCTATGAGGGGATCGACCTTGGCCGTGAGGGCACCGTCGGATTGATCACGTACATGCGCACCGATTCGGTGCGTGTCTCCCCTCAGGTGGTGCAAGAGGCGCGGGAGTATATTCAGACGACGTACGGGAAGGCCTACCTGCCTGAAACACCCCGGCAGTACCGGTCGCGGCGCAACGCTCAGGAGGCGCACGAAGCGATCCGCCCGACCGCGGTGGCCCGCAACCCGGAGGCGGTGAAATCCCACTTGCGCTGGGATCAATACCGCGTCTACGAATTGATCTGGAAGCGGTTCGTGGCCAGCCAGATGGCCTCCGCGGTGATGGAGACCCTGACCATCGATCTCGGTGGGGATGCCTTCCTCTTCAGAGCCTCGGGGTCGCGGATCAAGTTCCGCGGGTTCATGGCCCTGTATATGGAAGCCAGCGATAACGGCGGAGAGGAAGGGGAGGGGTGGCTCCCCGATCTGACCGCTGGGCAGGCGGTGCGGCTGCTGAAGGTACACCCGGCGCAGCACTTCACCCAGCCGCCGCCGCGATACTCCGAGGCCTCGCTGGTGCGGGCGCTGGAGGAGCTCGGCATCGGCCGGCCGAGCACCTATGCCCCCACCCTGGAGACCGTCAAGACGCGGGGGTACGTGCGCATGGAGGACCGGCGGCTCCATCCCACCGACATCGGTCTCCTGGTGACCGACCTCCTGGTCGAGCACTTTCCGGACATCGTGGACCTGAACTTCACCGCGCAGATAGAGGAAGAACTGGACGAGATCGAGGAAGGGCGCCGCGACTGGGTGAAGGTCGTGAAGGAGTTCTACACCCCCTTCGCGCGCGACCTCAAACAAGCGGAGCAGAAGATCGTCGAGGTAGAGTTTCCCGAAGTGGAGATCGGGGAAAACTGTCCGACGTGCGGGCGCCCGCTCGTCCGCAAGCACGGCCGCTTCGGCGAGTTCATCGCCTGCAGTGGCTTTCCCGAGTGCCGCTACACCCGGCCGGTGGGGATCGGTGTCACCTGCCCGCTCGACGGCGGGGAGATCGTGCAGCGCCGCACTCGGAAGGGGCGCTTCTTCTACGGATGCGCCAACTACCCCGCGTGCCGGTTCACCTCATGGGACCGGCCGACCACCCGGCGCTGTCCCCGCTGCGAGGGAATCCTGGTGGAGAAGCGCGGCCGCCGCGGCACTTACCACAAGTGCCTGAAGAAAGAGTGCGGATACAGCGAGACCCCCCAGGTTCCCGAGACCATCACCGCTTGACAAGTCCCTACTCGGTCCTGACCGAGTTCTGGTGCCCTCGGACCAATGAGTGACCCTCGCGCGGTCCCGGCGGCGGCCTAACGCCGCGCTTATCGGCGTTCGCCTGCAAGCGATTGTTGGGCCGCCCTAAGTCTAACGGCGTGTGGCGAAGCGATCGGTGGCAGCGATTAGAGCTTCG
>JANONS010000183.1:0-6110 GCA_031420915.1 Armatimonadota bacterium | reverse complement strand
GGCGCCCGTGGTGGTCGGGGTGTGGCAGGAACTGCTGCGGGAGTACGGCCCGTCCTAGAACCCACCACGCTCTCCACGCCAATCTTGCCGTCCATGAGCTCCGTGATGTGTGCATAGACGGACGGACTCCGTCCGATGGTGCTGTCGGCCGATCGTGTCGCGGGCGCCCCGGCGTGCCTTGTTAGAATAGGAGAGAACCCATGCCCGCCAACCTCACCCCCGACTACCTCGCCGCCGAACGCAAGTGGAAGGAGGCGAAGACCCCCCAGGACAAACTGGCCGCCCTTCAGGAGATGCTGGCCACCGTCCCCAAGCACAAGGGGACGGACAAGATGCAGGCTGACATCAAGCGGCGCATCGCCAGGGCCCGCGATGCCTTGCAGCACAAGAAGGGGGCGGCCAGGCAGAAACCCTTCTACCACGTGGACAAGGAGGGCGCGGGCCAGATCGTCCTGGCCGGCTCGCCGAACAGCGGCAAGTCATCGCTCCTTCGGGCTTTGACTCGGGCGGAGCCGGAGGTCGCCGATTATCCCTTCACCACCCGTGTGCCGCTGCCGGGTATGGTGCCGTTTGAAAACATCCAGGTCCAACTCTTAGACTTGCCGCCGCTCAGCCAGGAACTCACCGAAGGGTGGGTCTACGGGATTATCCGCGGCGCCGATGCCGCGCTCATTGTGGTCGACCTGGCCGATGACGAAGCCCTGGCTCAGACTCAGACGGTCCTCGACCTGCTTGCGGCGGCCAGGATTTCCCTCCGAAGAACCGGCGAGCGTAACGGCCAGCACGTGACACCCGCGGTCTTCATCTGCACAAAGATCGACCGCCCGAACGCACGTGAGCGGCTGGCTGCCTTTGAGGAACTCTTCGGCGCGCGCTTGCCGGTGCTCCCCGTCTCCGTGGCCACCGGCGAAAACCTGGAGACACTGCGGCGGCGTCTCTTCGATCTCCTGGAGGTGATCCGAGTCTACAGCAAGCCCCCCGGGAGGAAGGCGGACCTGACCGCGCCGTTCATCCTCAAGCGCGGCAGCAACGTGATGGATGCTGCGGAGACCATCCACAAAGACTTCGCCGAGCGCTTCCGGTATGCGCGGTTGTGGGGACGGGATACGTACTCCGGGCAGATGGTGAGCCGCGAGCATGTCTTGGAAGACGGCGACGTCATCGAATTGCATGCCTGAGCGCTGGGGAGGGGTGGACCTTCCCCGGAACGACACGGGGACCCCTTGGTCCACCCTCCCCAGCGCTCACTCTTCCGAGTTCGGGCTCGTCGCCTACATCCCGGTCTGCCCCGCTGCCCGGTCAGGGCAGGATGAAACGGCAGAGACGCGGAGAAGAGTACCATGATCGTCATACCCGTAGAGGTGAGCAGGGATGCAGTTGACCTACTACGGCCACTCGTGCTTTCTGCTGGCAGCGGCCGACGGCACCACGATCCTGATCGATCCCTTCAACACCGAAGTCGGATACCCGATGCCCGAGGTGACGCCTACCGCCGTCACCGCCTCTCATGAGCACTTCGACCACAACTACGTCCAGATGGCCAAAGGGAAGCCGAAGGTCATCCGGGGGCTTGCTCAGGAAGGCAAGGAGTGGGCGAAGGTCGATGAGCGGGTCGGCCAGGTGCGCCTGACCACCGTCCCGACGTTTCACGATGCCAGCCAGGGATCGGAGCGCGGACGGTGCGCGATCTTCATCTTCGAGGTCGAAGGGATGCGGGTGGTCCACCTGGGCGACCTCGGGCACACGCTCGATGCCAGCCAGGCCAAGGCCATCAGCCGGCCGGACGTCCTGATGATCCCCGTGGGCGGCCACTACACCATCGGGCCGGCGGAGGCCGATGCGGTCATCGCCTCCCTCAACCCGCGGCTCGTCATCCCGATGCATTACAAGACGGAGGTCAATGCCGGGTGGCCGATCGGGCCGCTGGAGAACTTCGTCAGTGGAAAGGCCAGGGTCTCGCGGCAGGCCAATACGGTCTCGATCCGCCCTGGCGATCTCCCCAAGGATCAGTCCATCTGGGTGCTCTCACACGGAGGGCAGTAGGATCAGCGGCGGATGTCGATGCGTCGCAGGTAGTTGAGGAAGGTCCGGACGCCGAACCCGGTGCCGCTGCCCACGGGGCGGTAGGGGCCGCTGCCCTCCTCGCCTTCGATGAAGGCGGTAGGCGCGATGTCGAGGTGGGCCCAGGGCTTCCCGCCGGTGAACTCCTGGAGGAAGGCCGCGCCCTTCTCCGCCCCGCCCCAGCGGGTGGACGAGTTCCGCAGGTCCGCCACCTTGCTTTTCATCGCCTCTCGAAACTCCTCATAGAGGGGAAGCTGCCACAGCCGTTCCCCGGCGTCCTCCCCGGCCGCCCGCAGGGTGTCGATGATCCGTTGATCGGTGCCCATGATCGCCGCGGCGACGAGCCCCAGAGCGACCATCGCGCTGCCGGTTAGCGTGGCGATGTCGATGATCTCGTTGACCCGCTGCCCTGCCGCGTAGGCGATGGCGTCGGCCAGCACCAGCCGGCCCTCTGCATCGGTGTTGGTGATTTCGATCGTCTTGCCGTTCATCGCCTTGAGGATGTCACCCGGCTTCATCGCCCCCGGACCGGGCATGTTTTCCACGGCGCCGATGATGCCGAGCACCCGGATATTCCTCACGACCTTCGGGACCGCGGTCATGGCGGCCAGCACCGCCGCCGCCCCCGCCATGTCCTGCTTCATCGTCGCCATGCCTTCGGCCGTCTTCAGATCGAGCCCGCCGCTATCGAAGGTTAACCCTTTCCCGACGAGGGCCACGGTGCGCCGGACATGGGGCGGGGTGAAATCCATCACGATGAGGCGCGGCTCCTCCGCGCTGCCGCGGGACACTCCGAGGAGGGCATTCATGCCGAGCCGGCTCAGCCCGCCGGGGCCCAGGGTGGTGACGCGGAGGCCCGCTTGTTTCCCCACCTCCACGGCGCGATCCGCCAGGTGCGTGGGCGTGAGGACATTGGGAGGCTCATTCACCAGGTCTCGGGCCAGGACCGTCGCGTCACCGAAGAGGCGCCCCTCCGCCAGCCCGCGTTCTATCGCGCGCTGCTGAGCGCTGTCCTGCGTCAGGAGGTCCACGCGGCTGACGGCGCGCTGCGGCTCGCTCTTGTACTTGTCGAACCGGTAGGCGCCGAGGATGATCCCTTCCACGCGGGCCTGGGTGAGGAGGCGCAGGCGAGCATCTCGCTCTCGCAGGGGGGAAAACGCCACGTGCTGCAGGTGGAGCTCCTGCGCCCGCCGGATGACCGCGGCCGCGGCGGTGCGGAGGGTCTCGGGCGTAAAGTCCTTCACAGGACCCAGCCCGACGACGATCACCCGCCGCGCGGCCAGCCGGCCTTGCGTGTGGATGACGGCGACCGTGCCCGGCTTGCCGGTGAACCCTTCGTCCTGGAGCGCCTGCAGGAGTCCCCGGCCCAGCGCCCGGTCAACGAGCGCCGCGGTCCCCTCCAGTTTGGCCAGCGGTGCGTGCAGGCCCAGCGCCAGAGCGTCGCAAGCGTAGCTTCTCAGCGGTTTGGTGACGATGCGGAATTCCATCAGCGACCGATCTCCTCTCCGATACCCTTCGCCTTCGCCCGGCTATACACCAGATGCATCGTGGCTACATCCTCGAGGGCGATCCCGAGGGACTTGAACAGCGTGATCTCATCATCCGCCCGCCGTCCCGGGACCGCTCCCGCGACGACCTCGCCCAATTCCACGACCTGCTCCCACGACAGGCGCCCTTCGCCGATCGGCCCGAGGAGATCCCCCGCCTCGACCATCGCCTGCTCCCGGGAGTCCACCACGATCCGCGTGGACCGGGTCACCGCGTCGCTGTCGAGTTCGCGGCGATTCCCCGCATTGGATCCCGCGGCGTTGATGTGCACCCCGGGCCGGAGCCACTCGCCGTGGAGGACGGGCTCCCGGGCAGTCGTGATGGTGACGATGATGTCGACATCCCTTACGGCCTCCTCGGCGGAGTCGACCGCCACGACCTCGGCCGCCAGTTCCTGGACCATCGCCTCCGCAAAGACTTCGCGGCGCGCCGGCGTCCGGCTGTAGGCTTTGACCAGCGCCACCGGCCGGACCCGTGCGATCGCCTCGATCTGCGACCGCGCCTGCGATCCCGTCCCGATGATCCCCACCGCTCCCGCGTTGGCCCTCGCCAGATATTTGGTCGCGACCGCGCTGGCCGCGCCCGTGCGCAACTGGCCGAGGGTGTCCGCCTCCATCATCGCGAGCAGCTCGCCTGTCTCCGCACTGTACAGAAGGGAGATGAAGCGCCGCCCCTCGCGGGTGACCGCGTAGGACTTGAGACCGAAGACCCCCCAGTCCGGCAAGCCCGCGGCCATGACATGCAGCGTCCCCCCCTCGATACTGACCCGCTGGCGCGGGCGGTTGACGGCGCGCCCCCTCCCGTGCTCCTGAAAGCCGCGCTCGACCACGTCGATGACGTCGTCGATCCGGATGAGAGAGGCCACATCCGCTTCGCGGAGGAAGAGGGCCACGGGAAAGAGCATAGCATAGCGGTCCAGATGGTCAGCCGGGAAGGACCACGGCCAGGAAGGCCTGCAGGGCGGTGGGGGCGGGCTCAGGGGTGTCGGCGTAGTGCTGCCAGGCCTGCCGGATCTGGGCGGGCACCGCCGGGTCGGGAGGCAGGTCTAGCGGCGGCTCCTCCCACGCGGGCACCTCGACCTGGAGGGCCAGGTCATCGCAGAAGTCGAGGGTGTTATCGAGGAACAGATGCAGGGACCGGCCGTCCAGGTGGGGCCCCACCCCCCCGCCCGCGCGGTCCTCGTAGACCGCGACCAGGGTCTTGCTGAGGGCGGCCAGGGCGGCGAGTGCCCGCACCGTCCCCCACCGGGCCTGGATGTTCTCCGGCGCCGCGGCGGCGGCCCACCCGCCGACATCCCGCGCCCATGCCTCCACCCCGACCAGACACCGGGTGAGGCTGCTGCGAAGGGTCCCCAGCACGTCGCCCTGCCGGTTCGCCCGCACCACCAGGGCGACGGCCGCGTCGCGCGCCTTCTGGGCCGCAACCGGCGTGGCGATGCGGGGCATGACCACCTGTCGCTCAAGGAGGTCCTCCACGATCAGCGTGACCGTGGACGGGCGCCGGTAGCGGTCCTCGCGGCCGGCCAGCCCCGCGCTCAATCGACGGCGGAGCGTTGGACCCAGCGTCTGGAACACCTGCGTGACCAGCCACAGGGGGATGAAGATCAGGGCGAGCCAGACCGCGAGCGCAAAGAACCACCGTCCAGTCCCCCGTCCGCTGGCGATCTGCGCGAGCACCGTCAGCCCGAACCCACCCAGCGTCAGGATCAGCAGCCATCGGACAGCCGTGCGGCGGTGGCGAGCCTCGCCGAGCCGGGAGAGCCAGAAACGGATACCCATCGCGCACCTGTTTCTCCGGTCACAGATGCATCCCCTGGGGGAACATCCTGTCCTCCTCTAGCGTAGAGTATGGACGGAGAGACCATGCGGATCGTTGCGTTCATCACAGGCCTGAGTCTTCTGGCCCCCGCCGGCCTGCCTGTCGGGTCCTTCCAGCTCACCCTCCCGGAGAGCCGGGTGGAGTTCTTCGTCAAGGACAACCGCGGCGGGTTCACGGGCGAGACCCGTGATGTCACCGCGACGGTGACCGTCCGGGAGAGGGCCGCGGATGCCTACGTCGCCGACGTTGACGCGAAGATGGACGCCCGCACCATCAGGACCGGGTCGGGCCTGCGAGACTGGCAGATGCGGAGTGCGACCTTCCTCAATACCGCGGAGTTCCCGTTCATCACGTTCACCGGCACGGCGTCCGCGGAGCAGCCCTCGCCTCCTCAGTTCAAGGGGATGCTGCGGGGACGGCTGACGATCCGAAACGTCAGCCGGGAGGTGGAGGTGCCGCTGGAGATTACGGTCGAGGGGGGCGCCTACACCGCCCGGGGCGAGGTCGTCCTGCGCATGACCGACTTCTCCATCCCCATCCCCCGCTTTCTAATCTTCGTCGCCGAGGACCCCATCACGGTCAAACTGCAGATCCGGCTCCTTCCAAAAGGCTAAACTGTCGCAAAATAGGAGGCCATCCTGCTTGAGCCGACGCTTTAGTTCGCCGAAGCTTATGGGCTTTTC
>JANONS010000182.1:0-4814 GCA_031420915.1 Armatimonadota bacterium | reverse complement strand
GCTGACACCGCTTGCCATGATAGCAATTGCTTCGTCATCAAGATATTTATTGATCTGATCAGTAACTGAATTACGCGAAAGCGATAAGCCGGGTTGCGCGGCGATCGAATCGAGCAACGATGCAATATTCCATTTTTTGCCGCCGATCTCATAGATGGTGAGGATGTTCGGGTGATTGAGGGCTGACGCGGCACGAGCCTCACGCTCGAACCGACGCACCCGCTCTTCGTCCCTGGTGACCTCCGCGGGGAGGATCTTGAGTGCGACCTTGCGGCCGAGCCGAGTGTCTTCGGCCAGGTAGACCTCAACCATGCCGCCCGCACCAAGTTTCGCCTCGATACGGTAGCGCTGGACGAGCATCGTACCTAGTTGCACGCCGCTGTCACCCTCACTTTCCCTCGCGTTCAGGTCGTGATCGCCGGTAGTGTCTGGATCAGAGTCTCGACACGCGCAGCATGTACCGAAGCCCCGTGCCGGACGAACAGGTCCCGGGCCCGGCTGAATGCCTCGTTAGCACGCCCGGCGTCGCCCGGCGCGCCACGCAGCGCATAGGCACGTCCCAGTTCCTTCCAGGTCTGCGCCAGGGTCCAGACGTGGCCGACTTCTTCCAGCAGATCCCGCGCGGTCGTCAGGGTACCGACGGCCGCCGCGTAGTCTTGCCGTACCAGCGCCGCGAGCCCGAGGCAGTAATGCGCTTCTCCCTGAAACCACAGCCGCCTCCCCGCCTCCTCCCGCAGCACCTCGCGCGCGGCTGCCTCTGCCTTGTCCGGCTGGCCGGAGCGCGCGTAGAACTCGGCGTACACCAGGCGATAGAGGTCCTGGCACTGGGCGCACGGCGGCCACTCATCGGGCATGGCGGCGACATGCCGGGCGGCGGCTTCAAGGTCGTCGAGCGCCAGAAGGAGCCGTGCTTGGACAAAATTGCGCCGCCCGTGGCGCCATTGGGGCGCCAGGGCTTCGCAGGCCGCGATGTGGCGTCTGGTCGTCTCCTCGTCCCCAAGATAGGCCGCGCTGAGCCCAACCCAGATGTGCAGGTAGAGTAGGTTGCCTTCCAATGCCCCCACACGCTGCCCCAGGGCCAGCCCTTCCTCTCCGAACTGCACAGACTCGCGCCACTTGCCGATGCCATGATAGACCCAGGACATGTTGTACAGGGATTGGGAAATCGCTTTGGGGCTTTGAATCTTGCGGGCGATCTCGACCGCCTGTTCGGCGTGGGTCTGCGCGGCCTGATACCTACCCGCGATCATGCTGTCTTCGGCCGTGCCGGTGTGCACATCCCACAGCTCCACCAGATCATCGATCTGGTTCGCCAGCTCTAGCCGCCGCAACGTGAAGGCGTATCCCTGATCCCATTGCCCCAGTTCCCAATAGATGGACGTGAAGTCTTTGTAGAGATGAGAAAGGAGGCGGACATCCCCCAGGGACGCTGCGACGTCCAGGGCCTGCATGCCCGTCGCCAGTGCCAGGTCGTACTCGGCCGCACGCAACTGCAGCAGCGCGAGGTAGTCTAGGGCCAAGGCCTGAAAACGGGCATCGCGCCCGGCCACGGGAGAGCCGATGAGAGACTCGGCAAGCGCTCGCGTCTCGGCATGCCTGACACCGAATTCGGCGCTGGCCTGGACGACCTTCAACTGAAGGTAGAGCGCGCGCTCTTCGGCGACGGGGCCAGCGCGCGAGAGCACCTGGAGGGCCAGCTCAAACTCGACGATCGCCTTCCCGCCCTCCTGGACACGAAGATGGAGATCGCCCAGCCGCTCGTGGATCTCGGCCATCGCCGCGAATGCGCCCAGCGATTCGGCCAGTTCCAGTGCTACCCGCAGCCGTGCCTCGGCGCCTTCATGGGCATAGGCGGCTGCGGCGCGCTCGGCGGCGAGCACGTTATAGCGGATGCCCTTGTCCGCCTGGCCCTGCTCAGCGCGGCCGAAATGGTAGGCCAGATCGTCAACCACCAGGTCCTGACGCTTCGCGTAAACCTGTTCGTAGGCCTCGCCGACCTGGCGGTGCAGCCGGGCGCGGCGCCTGGGGTTCAGGCCGTCGTAGAGCGTCTCGCGGATGAGCGCGTGCTGAAAGGTGTAGGCCTCCTCGCCCGCCCGGCTCCCCGCGGGATGGATCAGCTGCGCCGCGAGCGCTTCATCCAGATGAGCGAGGAGCGTGTCCTCGTCCAGGCTACCTCCTGCCTGCAGCACGTCGAAGGCGAACTCCCGGCCGATGACGGCGGCGACTGTCAGCGACTGCCGGCAGGCCTCGGAAAAGCGGGCGATGCGGCGTCCCACCGCCTCGCGAATGCTCTCGGGCACCCGCAGGGCCGCCTTCGGGCTGTGCCCCCAGCGCCCGTCCTCTCGGAAGACGGCGCCGGTCTCCACCAGATCTTTGAGGACCTCCTCGATGAAGAACGGGTTCCCTTCGGTCTCCTGGTAGACCGGGCGGAGCAGCGCGCGGGCGATGGGCTCGTCGAAGGCCGCCGCGATCAGCGTGGCCACGGGCGCCTCCTCCAGGCGACGCAGCAGCACTCGCTGGTAGAGGCGCTCGCGGTTCATATCGCCGAGCGTCCGGGCGAGGGAGTGAGCGGCGCCCACCTCGACATCACGGTAGGTGCCGATGAGCAGGATCCGCTCCCCGCGGGCCACGCGCGCCAGATAGCGCAGCAGCTCCAGGGTCGCCTGGTCGGCCCAGTGCAGGTCGTCCAGGGTGAGCACGATGGGGAACTGGCGGGCCCACGCCGCCAGGAGCTGCGCCACCTGCTCGAAGAGACGAGCCCGCTCCTGCTCTGGCGGCAGCTCCACGAGGGAGGCCGGCGCCGCGGTGACCTCCGGGAGGAGCTTCGCCAGTTCCGGCCACCGGCGGGCAATGCCCGGCCAGTCCTCCTCAGCGAGTTCGCTCCGGGCGAGCTTGAAGGCCTCAACGAACGGCCCGTACGGCAGCCCGGCCTCCCGCTCATAGGCCTGCCCCGACCACACGCGACATCCGCGCAGGCGGGCATAGGTCGTGGTCTCCTGACAAATGCGCGTCTTGCCGATGCCCGGCTCGCCGACGACAAAGATCGTTCCGCCTTCCCCGCCGAGCATCCGGTCGACGGCCACCTTCAGCTCGTGGAGTTCGCGGTCGCGCCCGACGAAGCGGCTGCGGCGTAGTGCCTCCAGCATAGAGAGGGACGGCGCGGAGACGGCAGTGTCCCCGGCGGCGCGCAGCTCTTCAAGCGCCTGCAGCAGATGCGCCGCTGATGGATAGCGCCCGGCCGGATCCTTCGCCAGAAGCTTCATTACGACCGTGTCGAGGGTCGCCGGGATCTGCGGGTTTGTCCAGCGAGGAGCCACCGGCGGCGCCGCAAGGTGCTGCGAGATCACGGACAGCGGATCATCGGATTCGAACGGGGGCTTTCCGGTCAGGGTTTCGTAGAGGACGCACCCCAGAGAATACAGGTCCGACCGGGCGTCGGCTTCTCCACGCAGCACCTGCTCCGGCGCCATGTAGGCCACCGTGCCGACGATCATGCCGGTCTGGGTGAGCCGGCTGCGCCCCTCGGATCTGGCCAATCCGAAGTCCATCACTTTCGCCGGACCCTCCGGGGTGACGATGATGTTCTCCGGCTTGATGTCACGGTGGACGATTCCCCGGTCGTGGGCGAAAGCGAGGGCGCGGCAGAGATCGAGGGTCACACCGATCGCCCGTTCCCAGGAGATGGGAATGAGCGACCGCAGGGTCTGCCCCTCGATGTACTCCATGACGATCAGACGTTGATCGCCATCATCGATCACGTCGTAGATCGCGACGATGTTGGGGTGGGTGAGCTTCGCCGCCGATTGCGCTTCCCGCAGGAGGCGTTTCAAGCCCTCGTCCGCGAGCAAATGCGGCGAGACTGCCTTGATGGCGACGGGCCGGTCCAGGAGCGTGTCCTGGGCCTTGTAGACGACGCCCATCCCGCCCTCGCCGAGTTTGACGTCGATGCGATAGCGGTCCTTGAGCAGGGTGCCGATCATCCTGAGTCGGCGGAAGCCAGGAGTTTCCTGGCCCGGGACTCGAACCGGCGCGCGCCGAGCTTCTGATACGTCTCAAGCGCATCGGTGAGCAACTGCCGGCCCCGCTCGACATCTCCGGGCTTGCGGCGGGTGAGGTAGACCCTCCCGGCATGCTCCCGGTACAGGGTCATCGGTACTGAGATGTCCGGCAGTTCGGACGTGAGCCGGAGGGCCTCCTCAAAGTGCTGCAACGCTCCATCGAGGTCTCCCTTGAGTTCCAAAATCCGGCCACGAAGATGTGCCAGCGCCGCGATCTGACCCGGCCTTTCCGGGTTGCCCCGCTGCGCCTCTGCGAGCTTCGCCTGCGCCCCGTCCGCATCACCGAGCAGTAGCCGCGCCCCTCCCACATCCAGGTGGAAGATCAACGTGCAGGTGAGGCAGCGAGGCTTTTCCTCTTCGACGCGGGGCAGAAGTCTCGCGACCAGCTCTCGGTCCTCAAGCAACGTCCCAATAACGAGCGCAAACTGCCGCGGCCCCCTGTGCTCCGGCGGGATGTCATACGGAATCGCCTCGAGCTGCCTGACACGTTCGTGAGCCCGCTCCTCATCTCCGCGGGCTGCAGCCATCACGCCGCTGTACAACAGTGGATCTGCGGCCAGGGGCCCGGCAGCATAAAAGCGCTGGCCCATGTCGATCGCCCGATCCGCGAAGTCCTGGGCCTCATCCCATGTGTTGCTGAAAAACAGGGCGCTGGCCAACCGTGCGGAGGCGTTGTAGATGCCGGTCGGGCTTCTCAGCCTTGCGGCCATCTCCAGAAACTCACGGCCCGCGCTCACGGCTTCTGAAGACTTTCCA
>JANONS010000181.1:0-2989 GCA_031420915.1 Armatimonadota bacterium | reverse complement strand
GGTCAGTTCGGCCAGTGCCTCCCGCCAATCGGGATGCCGGGCTATGGCTGCGCCTGTTCTCATGGAGCCTCCTCGTCCCCGTTGGAGACGTGCTGGCGGCTGCTCGCTCGTCTGATGAGACGGACCCCACGATCGTAAGTCAGGTAGTTCCAGGCCCAGTTTACCAGCACCAGCATCCGGTTACGGAAGCCGATGAGCCATACCAGGTGCACTGTCAGCCATATTAGCCAGGCGATGAAACCACTCAGCCGAAGGCCGAAGATGTGGGCGACGGCGGCGTTGCGGCCGATGGTGACCATGGTGCCCCGGTCCCTGTAGACGAACCGCTTTGGCCTCTTGCCGGCCAGGCTGCGCAGGATGTTTTCTGCCACCAGGGCGGCCTGCTGGATAGCTACCGGAGCCAGCATGGGATGTGACCGGGTCTCCGGGTCGCCCACATGGGCCATGTCCCCAATGGCGTAGACCTCCGGATGACTGGGTAGATGCAGCGTCTTGGAGACTATGAGGCGACCGGCCGAGTCCTTGGCCGTGGGCACGGCGTCGGCCAGAGGCGGCGCCCGCATGCCCGCCACCCACATCACGGCGCCGGCCGAGATCGTCTCGCCGCCGCGCAGGGTCACGCCATCGGCATCAGCGTCGGCCACGGGCGCCCCAAAACGTATCTCCACCCCCAGCTCGCTCAGCTTGGCCTGGGCCTTGGCCTGCAGGTCGGGAGGCATGCCGGGCAGAATGCGGTCTGTGGCCTCCAGGAGAAGGATGCGCGCCCATGAGAGGTCCAGTTCCGGGTAATCGTGCGGCAGGACGTGGCGCCGCAGCTCGGCGAGGGCTCCGGCCAGCTCCACACCCGTGGGCCCGCCGCCCACCACGATGAGCGTCATTAGCTGCCGGCGACGGGAAGGGTCCTCCTCGGCTGACGCCGCCTCGAAGGCGCCGAGGACTTGGTCACGCAACCTCTCGGCGTCGTCCAGGTCGCGCAGGGCAGACGTCACCTGAGCCAGCGAGTCTAGGCCGAAGTAGCTGGTGGTGCTGCCCGCCGCCAGCACTAGGTAGTCGTACCTCACCTCGCCGGCATCAGTAATGACGGCGCGGCGGTCCAAGTCCACGCCCATGACCGTGTTCAGGCGAAAGCGTACGTTGGGCACGCCGCGCAGGATACGGCGTATAGGCTGGGCGATCTCTTCCGGCTCCAGCCCAGCGGTGGCTACCTGGTACAGGAGCGGGACAAAGGTGTGGTAGTTGTGCCGGTCCAGGATGGTCACGTCCACGGGCGCACGACTCAAGCCGCGAGCTACCCTCAGGCCACCGAATCCGGCACCGACTATGACCACTGACGGCCGGGCCCCGACAGGCTCTTCCATGGCTCCTTCCCGCGACGACCCTGCCTCAGATGCGGATGACTGTTCATCCGCTCCGGCGTCCGCATTCAATCTTTGTCCGAAGGACGATCACGCAGGATCGTTCCTACGCCGCGCATGCGGGCCACTAGATAGATATCCTGCTCCTGATACGCATCCTGCACCAACTGAATGACGAAGCCCCAGATGTCATTGATCTCCTCTCTGTCGTCCGTCCCTGGTGTGATCCACAGGTAGGCATCTTCGTGGTCGTCCCTAGGCGTCTCGAAGTCGAGATGCAAGGACACGCCTGGGAATTCGCGGGAAGCGCCCTCTATGATCCCCTGGGCGACCTGTTCGACGTCCTGGCGTTCGGCCACGGCTATGGCTTGTAGGCGGGCGAGCTTCCGCCCGCCTACACTTCCTGACTTGTGCTCGCTATAAGCTCCACCTCGTTGCCGTCCGGATCATCCACGTACATCCCCTTCACGGCCAGGAAGGGATGCTCGCCGAAGCGCACGTCGAAGCCGAGGCTTTGCAAGCGGTCACTCTCAGTCTCGAAATCCTCCGGCGCAAGTTCAATCCCGATGTGATGCAGGGGTCGCTGTGCGCGCTCACCGGGAAAGGCGGGAGCGCCTTGGGGCAGCGGCACCAGCACGATCTGCTGGGGGACGCCAACCTGAGACTGCCCCGCCTGGAGGAAGACTGCACCCCTGAAGTCTGGTGGAGACATCACCCTCAACCCCAGAAGATCGCGATAAAAGTGCAGCGACTCTTCCATGTTATGGACCCAGATTACTACCTCCGTGAGGCCCCGGATCTCTGGCATGACGTTGCCTCCGTTCGAACTGTTCCTCGCGTGTAAATGGTAGCACGCGGGCACCCGTATCACGCGCCGCGATATTCTTGCGATTCGGCCGGCTCCAGTTCCCTTGCCAACGCCTCGGGCGTGTTGACCGGCCGCTGGCAGCTATAACGCTCGCAAACGTAGGCCGTGGGGTGGCCGTTGACCATCGACCGACCCTCTAACAGGGGTAACCGCGGGCCAGAGTTGTCCCCGGGCTCACAACCCACGAGTACCTTGTTGGGCAGGTACCGCCGGTATATCACTGTCAGCAGGGACTCAGTCACCGGCTCGTCCCTATTGCCAACGATGGCGATTTCCTTGGGCGTGGAAAGGTAGAAGTCCAGAGCGCAGAGCCAGTGGGCGCAGCCCGATGGTGCCTTCGCCATCAGCTCACGCATCGAGCGAAGGGTCTTGGTGGCCAGCCCCGCATACTCGGGATCGCCGGTAAGGACTGTTATGCGGAGGAGGACGCCCGCCGCCGCCGAACTGCCGCAGGGCGTGGCGTTATCGAAGATATCCCGTGGTCGAACGACCAGCGGTTCGTGATCTCGTCCGGTGTCATAGAAGACGCCCTGCCCCTGGTCCCAGAAGAGGTCCACCATCGCCTCCGTCAAAGTGCGGGCCTCACTCAGCCAGCGGCCGTCAAAGGTGGCCTCATGCAAGGCCAGCAAGCCATCGATGAGGAAGGCATAGTCGTCCAGGTACGCCAGCAGCTTGGCCTGGCCGTCCTTGTAACTGTGCAGCAGGCGGCCCTTCTCAAGGAGGGCCTCCAGCAAAAAGACCGCATCGGCTACTGCCGCTTGCCGAT
>JANONS010000180.1:0-9055 GCA_031420915.1 Armatimonadota bacterium | reverse complement strand
GGTGCTGCTCGCATCGCCGGGTGGTAGCGCTACCGGGCAATCTGCTTCCCCTGAACCGGGCGGCCTATCCGGCCGCTCCATCCGCCTCATCGTCAACGGGCAGGACGTTCCCCTCGTCGCGCGCCCCATCGTCCACGGCGGCCAGCTGATGGTGCCGCTGCCAGGGGTCTTCGAACCATTCGGCGCGGCGTCTGTGTGGCTGCCGGCGGAGCAGGCGGTCCTGATCAGCAACCGCACCCGGACGGTCATCCGCCTGCGGATCAACGACCCCTACGCGGTGGTCGGGACCGAGCAGCGGCTGCTCCCGATCGCGCCGGTCGTCCTGCGGGATGTCCCGTTTGTGCCGGCCCAGGCGATCTTCGGCCTCCTCGGGGCCTGGGTGCGGTTTGACGAAGAGGAAGGCGCCCTGCGCGTGTCCTCCGTCATCAGTGCGGTGAAGGTGCAGCGCGGCGGGGGGATCGTGCGGCTGGTCGCGAACGCGACCGGCCCGGTCCAGGCGGAAACCCGCCACCTCACCAATCCGGAACGGATGGTGATCGACCTGCGCAACGCGGTGTTCCGGCAGCCCGACCAGGAGACCGTGGTGAACGACGCCGGCGTGCTGCGGGTGCGGATCGCACAGTTCCAGAGCCGTCCTGCGATCACCCGGATCGTTCTCGATCTGGGGCAACCCGTCGACGTGCGCGTCGCCGACAGTCCCACGTCCTTCGATGTGACGATTGAGGTGCGACCGCGATCGATCCTCGTGCGCGCGCCGGTTCCCACGCCCACCCCCTCCGTGCCATCTGTCGCGGGTCCCGGCCCGCCCACCGGGGATCCCGCGCCCGAGCCGATGCCCACCCCAACGCCGGGTCCCTCCGGCCCGCCCGCGACCTCCGGGGAGACCGTCAGGATCATGCAGGTGCGCGTCGAGCAGGCTCAGGGGGTGACCCGCGTTTTCGTAGAGGGGACGGCCGCCATGCAGTACGCGGTGCGCGAACTGGTGGATCCGGACCGCCTGGTGGTGGACGTGCTGGACGCCGTCTTCATCCCGGTCAAGCAGGAGATCCCGGTGAACAGCGCCGTCGTGGAGAACGTGCGCGCGGCGCAGTTTCAGGCCGACCCTGACATCGCCCGCGTGGTGGTGACCCTCAAGCGCAAGACCGCGTACACGATCACCGCTGAGGGGAGTGGCAACGTACTGGTCATCGCGGTCACCGATGCGCCGCTCCGAGGGCACGCGGTGGTCATCGACCCCGGACACGGGGGGAAGGACGTGGGCGCGATCGGGCCGACGGGCCTGATGGAGAAGGGCGTGACGCTGGACATCGGGCTCAGGGTGCGTCGCATCTTGCTCCAAGACGGGATCCGCGTGATCATGACCAGGGAGACCGATGTGTTCATCGAACTGGCGGACCGTCCGAAGATTGCCCGGGAACGCGGAGGCACGGTGTTCGTGTCCATCCACGCCAACGCGAACGTGCGGACGGCGGTGAACGGCTCGGAGACCTACTACCTCACACCGCTGAGTCTGTCGCTCGCGCAGATGATCCAGGATGAACTGGGCCGGTCGCTGGGCCTGCCGAGCCGGGGCATCAAGACGGCGAGCTTCCTGGTGCTGCGGGAGAACACGATGCCGTCGGTGCTCGTGGAGGCCGCCTTCATCTCCCACGCTCAGGAAGAGGCGCGGCTGCGCGAAGAGGGCTTCCGCGAGCGCATCGCCGTGGCCATCGCCCGCGGGGTCACCCGCTTCCTGGCGATCTACCCGGTGCCCGCGGGGCTCTAGCGGCGGTCGTGCGCCTGACGGTGTTGGGACGCTGGAGCCCCTATCCGCCTCCAGGCGGCGCGTGCTCCGGCTATCTGATCGAGGCCGCCGGGCGCCACATTCTCCTCGACAGTGGCCCCGGTGTACTCGCCAACCTGCAGCGCCTGATCACCGTGTTTGACCTGGCCGCGGTGGTCATCACGCACCTGCACACCGACCACGTGCTGGACCTGTTCACCATCGAGTCCGTGCTGAAGTGGGGGTGGTTCCCGCGGCCGGCGCCGCCGCTCCGGCTCTTCGCCCCGCATGATGCGATCGAGGTCCTCCCCTCGTGGATGGGAGAGGGGGCCCGGGCGGACTTTGAGAACCGGTTCTTCTTCCTCCCCATTGTGGCCGGGACCGCGGCCAGACTCGGCCCGTTCGTCCTGCGCTTTGCCCGCACGACGCATTCCGTGCCGTGCTTCGCTGTGCGCGTGGAGGCTGAGGGCCGGGTCCTGGCCTATTCGGCCGACACCGGACCGTCAGACGAGGTGGCGGTCCTCGCCCGCGACGCTCACTTCTTCATCTGCGAGAACACCCTCCGGATGTCGGAAGAGGAGCAGGCCTCGCGCCTTGGCCATCTCTCCCCGCGCCTGGCCGGCCGGATGGCCGCGCGGGCGGATGCGGGGTCCCTGCTCCTCACACATTTCTTTACCCCACACGGCGACTACTCCGAGGAAGCGCGGGAGGCGGCGGCGAAGGAGTTCAAGCGCGAGATCTTCATCGCCAGGGAGATGGAGTCGCACGAAGTCTAGGAGTCTCGATGATGCCGCGCCCCGATGGTCGCCTGCTTGATGCCCTGCGTCCGGTCACGATCACCCGGCACTTCATTCCGCACGCCGAAGGCTCGGTGCTGATCGCGCTCGGCGCCACCCGCGTCGTCTGCACCGCGACGGTGGAGGAGCGGGTGCCCCACTGGCTGCGCGGAGGAGGGCAGGGCTGGATCACCGCCGAGTACGGCATGCTGCCCCGCGCGACCGTCGAACGCACCTCGCGTGAGACCGCGCGGCCCGCCGGACGGACGCAGGAGATCCAGCGGTTGATCGGCCGGTCCCTGCGGGCGGCGGTGGACCTGCAGAAACTGGGTGAGCGGTCCATTTGGATCGACTGCGACGTCCTCCAGGCGGACGGAGGCACCCGGACGGCCGCGATCACCGGAGCGTTCGTGGCGCTGGTGGACGCCCTCCATCTGCTGCGGCGCACGGGAGCGCTTGCCTGGTGGCCGCTGCGCGAGTTTATCGCCGCGACCAGCGTGGGGATCGTGGACGACGAGCTGGTCCTCGACCTGGAATTCAAGGAGGACTCCCGCGCCCGTGTGGACATGAACCTGGTGATGACCGAGTCGGGCCGCCTGGTGGAGATCCAGGGCACGGCCGAGGGGACGCCTTTTACCCGTCAGGAGATGTTGACCCTGCTCGCGCTCGCGGAGAAGGGGATCATGACCCTCATCGGGCAGCAGAAGGCCGCGCTGGCCGACGTCCTCGCCGCCATCCCGCGCTGAAGACGTCCGTATCCCGCCGACCAGCGATGCGCAAATGACCGAGGCCGGACCGCTGGTCGTTGTGCTGGCGACCCGGAATCCTGGCAAGGTCCGTGAACTCGAATCCCTCCTGGCCGACCTCCCTGTCCGGCTCCAGTCGCTGATTGATTTCCCACAGATCCCGCCGCTTCCTGAAGAGGGGGACACCTATGCTGCGAACGCGGCCAGCAAGGCGGTGGCGGTGGCCCGCGCAACGGGGCAGGCTGCGCTGGCCGATGATTCGGGTCTCGAGGTCGATGCGCTCGACGGCGCGCCCGGCGTGCAGTCGAGCAGGTGGCTGGGGGAAGAGGCAACCGATGCCGAGCGGAACGCGGCGGTGCTCGCGCGCCTGCGGGATGTGCCCGCGGAAGCCCGAACGGCGCGGTTCCGGGCCGTGGTGGCGGTGGCCCTGCGCGACGGCACCGTACGAACCTTCGAGGGGGTGGTGGAGGGACGGATCGCCGACCGCCCTGCCGGAGGAACAGGGTTCGGGTACGACCCCATCTTTCTCGTGCCCGAGTTCGGTCGAACGATGGCCGAGCTGGGGCCGGAGGTCAAGAACAGGATCAGCCACCGCGCCCAGGCGGTGCGGGCGGCCCGAGCCTACCTGGCTACACTGGCGGGCGGTGTCCGTTTGCGAGAAGCATGACATCTGTAGTACATTATACGTATTACACTCTAGGGGAGGGTGCCAGCGGTGCCAACGAGCGTCCGGCTGGATGCCAAGACAGAGGCGGCCGTCCGTCACCTGACTCGCCGCACCGGCCGCAGCAAGTCCGAGGTGATCCGGGAGGCCATCCTCAGGCTCAGCGAGGCCAGCGGCCAGCCCGCGGAGGGTGGGAGCGTCTACGGACAGATTGCGGACCTCGTGGGGATCGTCCGAAGCGGCCGCCGCAATGTCGCCTCCCGGTCTGAGGAAGTGCTGCGGGAGATCTTTGCCCGCAGATCGGGGAGGCGGTAGGTGCTCCTCACCGATACGGGGCCGCTCGTGGCGATCCTGGATGAGAGCGACGAGGCGCATGGCCGATGTGCCGCTGTCCTCAAGCGAACGGCTCCGCCGCTGACCACGACGTGGCCGGTCGTGACGGAGGCGATGTACCTCCTGGCCTCGCTCCGGGCACAAGACGCGCTCCTGGCAATGATCGAGCGTGGAACGCTGTCAGTTGCGCCGATAGAGACAGGCGATGTACCGCGCATACGAGCGCTGATGAGGAAATTCCGGGACCTGCCGATGGATCTGGCTGATGCCACCGTCGTCCGCGTGGCCGAGCGGGAAGGCATCCGTCGGCTGTTCACCCTCGACCGCCGTGATTTCAGTGTCTACCGGGCAGGCCGGGGACGTTCGTTCAGCATCATCCCCTGAGAGTCGAACCTCAGGTTATCGTGGGCCGCCTGCCGCGCGGATCGCTTCTTCCAGCCTCTGGCGGACCTTCGCGACGTCCTTCCACGGGTCCTCACGTTTCTGCAGCCGCTTCGGCACCGTCTCGTAGGTGAAGGTCAGCGGGTCGACGCCGCGCTCCAGCTCCTTCCAGGCGAGTGGCGTGGACACCGTGGCCTGCACCGTGGGGCGGAGGCTGTAGGCGCTGGCCAGCGTGGCTCCCAGGCGGTTTTGGTTATAGTCCAGGAAGACCTTGCCGACGCGCTTCTCGACCGTCCACTCGGTCGTCAACCGTTTGGGATGCTGCGCCTCCAGGAACTGGCAGATCGTCTTGGCAAAGGCGTGGGTCTCCTCATAGGTGTACCGCCGCGCGATTGGGACGTAGATGTGCAGGCCTGTCTTTCCGCTGGTCTTCACGAAGAGTTGCAGTCCCAGGCCCTCCAGCAGCTTGCGGAGGAGCAACGCCGCCTCCGTCGCCGCCTCGAAACCTTTGCGCGTGTACTCGGGGTCCTTCTCTCCCGGGCCCTTCCGCGGCTGCTCGCCCTCAGGAAAGATGTAGGGGTCGATGTCGAAGATGAGCTGGTCGGGGAAGTTCAGAACGCTGCCCCGGAGGGTCTCCTCGGACGAGGCGAAGTCAGTATGCGGTGTCTCGCCCGCTCCTTCGCCTCGCTTCGCGGGCGCGATCCGGCTGTACCAGGGGTGCATCTCAATGTCGGCGATCTGCGCCAGCCAGAGCAGCGCGGCCAGATCGTTGCAGACGGGCGCCGCATTGGTCGTCTTGTTCGTCTCCGTCCAGATCCTGGCGATCGTCACGAACCGCGGCGCGTCGGGGTAGTCCTTTTGGTGGAAGTTCTCCCCGTGGATGCCATCTGGAAAGCGCCGCAGGGTGAGAGGGCGGTCGCGTAGGTGCGGCAGGATGGTCTTGTGGACGTTGAGGTAATACTCGATGAGATCGCCTTTGGTCAGTTTCCGTTCCGGCCAGTAGACCTTGTCGAGGTTGGTGAACTCTACCGGCAGGCGCAGGCGCTCCAGGCTGCGCTCCAGCGGGGACAGTTCCTCCGCGGGTCGTGTCCTCGCGGGCGCCCGGGCGGCCGCAGCCGACCCTGGGGACGGTTGTTCGTCCGGAATCTGGGGAGGGCGGACCTCCTCCAACCGGCAGGCCTCGGGCGGGATCTCGGGCGTCAAGCCCTTGAAGACCGGGACGCGCAGAACCCCTTCGTCGGTCCACTCACCGTACTCGACCTGCACCACGACCCGCGGCTCCGTCCAGGTGGGCGGTTCGTTGGTTCGGGGCTCCGTCGCAAATGCTGGGTCCTTGCGCTCCAGCGGACGCAGCCGGGTCAGCATCTCCTGCAGGTCCCCGTCGGTGAATCCCCCGCCCACATGCCCGATGTACCGCAACTGTCCCTTCCCGTCATAGAGTCCGACGAGCAGCGCCCCAAAGTGACTCTTGCGGCCGCGCCGTCCCTGGGTGTAGCCGCCGACGACCGCATGAAGCGTCTTGCGCACCTTAACCTTGACCCAGGCGCCCGTGCGGCGGCCGGGTTCGTAGACGCTGGCTTTGCGCTTTCCCACGATGCCTTCCAGCCGCTGGTCCTGCGCGGCCCGATAAAACGCCCGACCCTCCCGGGGGAAGGCTTCCGACAGGCGCAGAATGGAGCCGGCCGGCAGCACCGCCTCCAGGATCTGCCGGCGCTCCGAAAGCGCCCGGGCCATCAGATCATGCCCGTCATAGTAGAGGATGTCGAAGACATAGTAGACGACCGGCGCCGTGCGGCGGACCTCCGCCACGTCTTCCCCGCCGCGGAGGTTGATGCGCTGCTGGAGCCGCTGAAAACTGGGCCGTCCCTGCGCGTCCAGCGCGACGATCTCTCCGTCGAGGATGACGTCAGGGGGATTCGCCGCATAGAGGGCGTCGACCACCTCGGGGTACTGTCGGTTGACGGGGTTGAGATTCCGGCTGTGCAGGAGGACGCTCCGTTCGGCTCCCTGCCTGCGTACCAGCGCCAGCGTGCGCACCCCGTCCCATTTTGGCTCGAAGAACCAGTCGGGGTCATCGAAGGGTTCCTCGATGGGTTTGGTCAGCATCGGGCGGACGCTTCGCGGAAGCGGATCCTGACCTCGCTGATGCAGACCGAGCCGGCGAAGGCCTCTGGGTGTTCGGGCCGCGGGGGACCCCGGGACCGCAGACCAGCGCGCGGATTCCTCCCGCTGGATTTCGTCGATCGTGCGCCCGGTCTTCGCAGAGCGCGCCGGATGCGGCAGCGACCACCCGGGCACCGCGTCGGCATCGCGTTTCTTGAACAGCAGCCACTGCCGGCCATCATCGGTTTTTCCCCGCCCCGCCATGCGGGTGCGGACCAGATGGAACTCCCCCTGCACCTTCTGGCCGCGGAGCACGACCGTGAGCTTCCCCCTGTGGAACCCTTCGTCCGGATCGCCTTCCAGCGACTCGTAGGTGCCGCTGTCCCAGACCATCACCGCGCCCGCGCCGTAGCTGCCCTCGGGGATGGCACCCTCGAAGTCGATGTACTCAAGCGGGTGGTCCTCCACCGCAACCGCGAGGCGCTTGTCATCCGGATTCATCGAGACGCCTTTCGGGACGGCCCAGGAGCGCAGCACCCCCACCATCTCCAACCGGAAATCGTGGTGGAAGCGCGTGGCATGGTGCTCCTGGATGACAAACCGCATTGGCCCCCGCGGCGGGCGCACCTTCCCCTTGGGCTCCGGTGTCTTCTCGAAGCGGCGTTTGCGCCGGTACTCCTCCAGCGGCACCTGAGTCACCCACCCTCCACGAGGGTCCGCAACTGCTGCGCGTGGACCGGGGCGGGAGCGCCCTCTTCATGCGTGAAGTAGGCGTACACGTCCTTCTTCCGGGCGAGCTGTTCACGAATGCGAGTGGCCCACCCCCGAAGCGCGTTCGCCGGGTAGGCGGAGCAGTGAAGGCGGAGATAGGTGAAAGGGCCGACGAACCGGAGGATGGGGTGATCCTCATCCGATTCCATGATGGTCAGCGTGGTGCGATGTTCGTCGAGCAGAGCGTAGACCTCGTCGTCGTACCAGGAAGCGTGCCGGAACTCCACGGTTCGCAGCACCGGTGGAAGGATGTAGAGGAAGTCTCGCAGCAGGACGAGATCCCGGCGCAGGGAGGGGGGCAGCTGGAAGAGGAGGGGTCCGGCCCGGTCCTTGAGGTCCACGATCCGGTCGACCTGCACCCGGACGAGTTCCTCCACATCACGCAGGCGCTTGGTATGGGTGATCAACCTGTTGACCTTGATGCTGAAGCGAAACCCCCGGGGCGTGGCCTTCCGCCACTGCTCGACGTGCGCGGCGCGGGGGAAGCGGTAGAAGGTGTTGTTGAGTTCGACGGACGGGAAGACCCGGCTGTAGTGGTGCAGCATCTTGTCACCCGTGAGGGCTTTCGGGTAAAAGGTCCCCCGCCACTCAGGGTAACTGAAGCCCGAGGTACCGACAAAGAACCGCGCGGTCATCACGTGGACCTCTCGACGTGGCCGGAGCCCGGATGTGGGGAGGTCAGGTGGCGAGCGTCGCCGGGCAGTTCACGAGAACAACGAATCCCATTGATTCGCCACGGAATTGAGCGCGTGCATCAGACTGTCGTTTTCATGGGCTCTGACCCGTAGAATAGCGTCAGGGATCCGGACCGTCTGCAGCGTCCCGTCCCTCAGCTTCACCGACCGGCTAGCCGTCGACAGAAAGATCTGCACCTGTGACTCCGTCTCCTCGTTCGTATCCGGGTCTGGGATCAGCAGCTTGAAGCATGGGGTGAATTCCAGGGAGAGGTCGACGAACACCCAGGCCAGGACCTTAGCGGGCGTGGCGTTTTCGACGAACTGGCCGGCGTCGTCACGGTCTTCAAGCCGGAAGTCGCGCTGCTCCTGTTTCGCCCAATTCTGAAGAAGCGGAAGCACCAGATCATACCAGATCTGACGGATGGTTGGCACCGAGGACTCGAGCACGAAACGAATCTTGGAGATCTTCGGGTTCACCAGGGCGGGCTGGAGGAAGTTGCGGAATCCCTCGGGGTAAGCGAGTCCACCCAGAGGCACTTTGAACCAGTACATCATCCCCGCGCCGTTCTCGGCGAAATCTCTGCCGTCGCGCGCGACCGATTCCCAGGAACGCACGATGCGCAGTTGCTGCCCGTCCCCTCCGGGGGGGCGGGCCGATGCGTCGCCCTGTCCCGCCGCAGGCGCCTGATCGGACGGGGGTTGCGTCTGACCGGTGACACTCCCCACGTACTCTCCGCGCAGGCGGTCCATGGGGCTGGCAATGTTGGCGTTGTAGGGTTGGAATATCTCCAGCGGAGGGTCACCGGGCTTTAGTCGGTACAGCCCGCAGTCTTTCCAGGCGA
>JANONS010000179.1:0-1564 GCA_031420915.1 Armatimonadota bacterium | reverse complement strand
TCCCAGCGGAACAGGAGCAACGATCCGCGGAAAGCCCGCTGACACGGCGTGGAACTCGGGCGTGGAGACGATCCAACGCCAGGCCGAATAGTCGTGGGTCCCGTCAAACCCTGCGTCGGCGAGATGAAGGTCCCAGTCGGTGATAGTGGAAGGCTCCGTCTGTTCAAGAAGATCCGTCACCTCCGCTACGTACTCGGACAGCGTTAGGCCATGGGGTATCTGCACCTTGTCGACGGCGAGAACTCCCAGCCAGAGACGGCGGTCTGTTACGTCGGCAAGCTGATACTCGTTGGCGATCTTCACGAAAGGTTGCGAGGCTCCACGCCGGGCCTTTACTTCGATGCAGTCCGCCATGAGCTCGAAGTCCTTCGGAGCACCCGAGGGGCCCGTCCATGCCGTCAGGGCAGGTTTCGCGCCCAGAGTGGCTATCAGAAGCTTCAGAACTTCAATCTCGCCGATCAAGCCTTTTTGTGCCTCCTCCGCCAAGGCTTCCTCCTTTCCGCCTCGCAGAAGGTAATGCCAGCGAAACGTGCGCCCAATGGCCCGATCAAGCGCCTCAGCCTCGGTTTCGGCAAGCTCTCCAGCCGCCATCACGTCGCGGCAGAGGGTTTCAAACAACTCGAGTTGAGCGTTGTCCTTCAGCCTGATGTAGAGAATGGGTCCACCAGGAAGCGTCTGGAACCGGATCTCAAGGTTCCTTAGCTTAGGCAGATCGGGGGGCGGCTTCGGAAGGTTCGACAACTGCAATAACAGTGCCACATCGGCCCGCGGCAGGACTCCCCAGAACCAGTTCCACTTTGCTGAGGCATGCACGCGGCGTGTATCGATCTTGCCGGCTTCCAGGCCCGCCCATGGTGTGTCATTCGGCATCACCGAGCGCCTCCTCTTCTACTTCCTCCTCACCGAACATCTCGCGTATGCGGATGGTGTTGACAACGTACTCGACAGTGCCGCCCTGGACACTCGATGGGGGGAAACAGATGCTCCAGGCAAGCACGATGCCAGGCAGTCTTGCGCTCAGTTCATCATCGGCGACGCTAGGAGCGACGAAACGAAGAATGATCAGGGGGCGGCGCCCCTGCACTTCGCAGAAAATTCGTGGTGGCAGGGTGTCCGGAACTGGCTTCCCATCACGAATGCGCTGTTCGCGGAAGGCTCTGGTTGCAGCATCAACTTGTTCTGATGTCAGGCCCACGCGCTCGTCACCGGGCGAACCAACACGTCTGCTCGTTCCACTGATCGCAAGAACACCATGTAGCAGATCGTCCTCGCCGACCGCTCTGCCGAATGCCCTCATCTCGTGTCCTTGAAGCTCCTCCACGATGGCATCCGCTTTCTGGGCACTCGCAAACAGGACATCCCACTCTTTCAACTCGCTTTCAGCGCGAGCATCGATGTAGTCACTCATGAGGCGCGGATCAGTCAGGGGATCGGCGGCGTCGGCTCGGAATACCCGCAGGAAATCGCGCACGAGATCGACGGGGACCAACTTGTAAAGGCTGCCCCTTGAAGGATGTTCCGCAACAATGCCTCTCGCATCTATTGCCGTAGCCAGTGCCCGTCC
>JANONS010000178.1:0-4168 GCA_031420915.1 Armatimonadota bacterium | reverse complement strand
ACCGATCAGTCCTAGTTCTAGATATTTAGCTCTTTATGTTCTGATTGCTTCTTCTGATTGCTTCTAAAGTGATTGCTTCTAAAGTACTCCTACTTCTTCCTTCTTCGCAACTTACGAATCCTTCCCGGGCACGGTATTGGGTGGCTAATGAACAGCGAATAGCCTCCGAGGAGTACCGGAATTTGCCCCGGCGCTCCCTGGAGGCCTATAATCTGCGGTAACAATGGGTGATTTGACGTTCGGGGCCGGAATCAGGCGGGCGCGTCTTGCGCGTGGGCTAACACAGGCCGAACTCGCTGCGTCTGTCGGCGTGACTCAAGGGGCCGTCTCATCGTGGGAGCAGGGGCTTGAGAGTCCCTCCTTCACCCATACCCTTAAGCTGTTCCTTCATCTACCCGAGCTCCGTGGCGGCCTTCCGGCTGAACAGGTGGATCTCCTCTCCCGCGTCGAGCGGGCCATCTTCGCCGACCGCTGCACCTGCGAGGACTGCTCCTGCCACACGCCAAACCAAGCCTTGCCCGCCGCCGCGGCCATTCGCTAGGGGCGGCAGGGGCACCCCGTCTCGTCCACCCGACCTGAAGCGCACCCCCGGCGCCGGGGGTGCGCTTAGCGGCTGCTCAATCTCGCCCGTTCACCGGTGCATGCCTGTCCTCCTCAGAACCTAGGGGTGGTCAGGGTGCCATCCCTCCGGCGGACCGAAGCACCGGACCAGGTATGCGGAGGCGTGCCGCCCCGCCTGCCAGCCGTCCCGCGAGCGCCGGCGCCGACAGCACGTGCAGGCCCTCGGCTACCAGGTACAGGGCGAGGACAGTGGCGGTAAGGGCCATACCAGGAAAGAGTGCCAGCCACCAGGCCACGCGCATGTAGCCCTGACCGCTCTGGAGCAGCCGGCCCCAGCTGGCGAATCCGGGATCACCCAGGCCGAGGAAGCTCAGTCCCGCCTCCAGCAGGATCGCTCGCCCCACCTGGACCGGCAGACCAATCAGCACCGGCGGTAGGGCATTGGGCAGCAAGTGCCGCCAGAGGATCCGGGGGCCGCTGGCCCCCAGCGCGCGAGCCGCCAGGGTGAATTCCCGTTCCCGCAGGGACAGGACCTCACTGCGCACGATGCGGGCCGTCATCGGCCATCCCGTGACGGTAATCACCACAATGAGCGTCCACAGTCTCCCGCCGAAGATCGCCACCAGCAGCAGGGCAATCAGGATACGCGGCACGATCTGAAAGACCTCGGCGATACGCATCAGGCCCTCATCCCACCAGCCGCCGTACAGCCCGGCCGCCGCCCCCACGACCACACCGAGTGCGGTCGCCAACAGGGTGGCGGCCACACCCGCGAGCAGGGAGACGCGTGCCCCGTAGGCCAAGTTGCTCCACAGGTCGCGGCCCAGCTCATCGGTGCCCAGGAGATGCCTGGCGGACGGCGGCTGCAGCGGCGCACCGCCAGTGCGCAGGGGGTCGTGCACCGTCACCACGTCGGCGAACACGGCCAAGGTCACCACCAGGCCCACCAGGGCTAGCCCCATCCCCAGTCCCGGAGCGGCGCGCAGCCTGTGCCCGACCCGGACCATGAGCCGATGAAAGCGTGCGGAGGCCCGGGAAGGCGCCGCAGAATCAGCCGTAGGTGATGCGCGGATCGACGACCGCATAGAGGAGATCCGTAACCAGGTTGACGATCACAACCCCCACCGATCCGACAAGCACAATCCCCATGATCAGGGGGTAGTCCCGGGTCAAAGTGGCGTCCAGGGCCAGCCGCCCCATGCCGGGCCAGGCGAAGACCGTCTCGGTGAGGACCGCGCCCGTGACCAGAGCGCCAGCCGAGGTGCCGATCATCGTGATGACCGACAGCAGGGCGTTCCGGGCCGCGTGGACCGCCACGCGATGCGGTGGCAACCCTTTGGCCCGGGCCGTGATAACGTACGGCTCGCTGAGGGCCTCCAGCATTCCCACGCGCATCAGCCTGGAGAGCGCAGCCAGCGGCTGCAGCGCCAGGGCGGCGGCGGGCAGCACCAGGTGATGCAGCACATCCACCCAGCCCGCAGGGTGACCGCGAGGTGAGGTCATCCCCTGCGCTGGGAACCAGCCCAGCCACAGGGAGAAGACCAGTACCAGGAGCAGTCCACTCCAGAAGACCGGAACGGCCGACCCGAGGGCCGTGAGCATCAGGAGGACCCGATCGGGGACCTCGTGGGCACGCGACGCCGCCCAGATCCCGAGCAGGAGACCGAGCACCGAGGAGGCCGCAAAGGCGGTTCCGGCCAGCAGCAGGGTGGCGGGAACCCGCTGCAGGATCAACGCCAGCACGGGCTGCCGCTGGTGGAGCGACCAGCCCAGATCCCCGTGGGCGGCCTGCCAGAGAAAGCGGAGGAATTGTTCTCCCAGCGACCGGTCCAGCCCGAACTCCCGGCGCAGCGCGGCATAGTACTCCGAGGTTCCGCCTTCCCCGCCGAGCAGGTAGACCGGATCGCCCGGGGCCAGGTGGATGAGGAGAAACGTCAAGGCCGCCACGGCCAGCAGCATGGGGGCGGCCGCTGCCGCCCGGCGCGCAGTAAACCTTACGAGCGACACGGCGCTACCGCGGCTTCATCCAGGAGGCCCGTTCGGCCACGTTCCCTGACCAGTACTGCAGGTCCCGCAGGTCGGTGTTGAACCCCACGTAGCGAAAGGTTTCCACCAGCCAGACGTAAGGAATGTCGCGGTTGATGATCTCCTGAATCTGCCGGTAGATGCGCCCGCGCTCCTTCAGGTCCAGGGACTGCGCCGCCTGATCGAACAGGTCGTCGATACGCGGGTTCCGGTAGGCCGCGCCGTTGCTGAAGGGAATGGGCTGGATGTTGCTGCTGACGTACATCCGCTTGACGCCGATGTCCGGGTCGGGGCCGTTACAGTACGACGCGAAAGCCAGGTCAAAATCCCTGCGCACAAACACCCTCTGCTGGGTGACCGTGAACTCCAGCGGCACCACGATCACCTCGATGCCCACATCCCGGAGGTTGTCGCGGATCACCTCGGCGTACCGGATCTGTGTGGTCGCGGCTACGTAGGTCAGTCGGAAACGAATCCCCCCGGCCCCTCTGAGCAATCCGGCCTCATCGAGCAGCGCGTTGGCCCGGTCGGGATTGTACCGATACTGCGGCAATGCGGGGCGGGCCGCCCAGGTGATCCCCCGGGAGATCGGCGCCGTGGCCACCCGGCCTAGCCCGCCCAGGACGGCCAGAACGATGAAGTCCCGGTTGATCGCCTGGAAGATGGCCTGGCGGACCTTCAGGTTATCCAGCGGGGGCCGGGTCAGGTTGGGGATGAGCGTGGAGATGCAAAGGGACCCGCCGGGGCCTGCCAGCGTTGGGGCCAGCCGGATGCCTTGAGAGCCGCGCAGGCGCTCCACGTCCGCTGCGGGCACGCTGTCCATGAAGTCCACCTCGCCGCGCTCGAGCGCGATGACCGCCAGCCCCGGCTCCGGGAGGACACGAAAGACCACCTGATCGATCACGGGGAGGCCCCGCTTGAAATAGCGTTCGTTCTTGACCAGGACGACTTGGGACCCGCGGACCCACTCCTTAAACTTGAACGGCCCGGTCCCAACGGGATTGGCGTTCGCGGGATTCCGCAAGATGTCCGTGCCCTCATATAGGTGCCGCGGCAGGATGGACGCCTCCGTCACATCGGCGCGCTGGAGGAAGGCACCAAAGGGGGTCTTGAAGCGGAAGACGACCGTCGCGGGGTCGGGCGCCTCCACGGCCTCCAGCACTCCTTCCAGTCCGGCGCGGGTGCGCGCGTGGTACTTCAGCAGGATCTGCTCATAGGTGAACTTCACATCAGCCGACGTGAAGGGCCGCCCGTCATGCCAGCGGACGCTGCGGGCCAGCGTGAAGGTGTAGGTGCGGCCGTCGGGTGAGATCGACCAGCGCTCGGCCAGGTCAGGGGCAACCCTGAACTGCGCATCCAGTTGCACCAGGCCGTTGAAGATGGAGTCGGCGACGGTGTGCGTCACGGACGCCGTGGTGATGCCGCCATTCAGCGTGCCCGGGTCGCCAAATGTGCGCACCACGAGCGTGCCCCCGTAGCGGGCTGCCGGCGCAGCCAGCGCCGCCGGCGTGGCGAGGAGCGCGGTGACTAGAAGGCCGAGGGCAGCCCCCCGGAAAAGGCCAGCCGCCTGCCCGCGGCGGGG
>JANONS010000177.1:0-4555 GCA_031420915.1 Armatimonadota bacterium | reverse complement strand
GGGGCGAATTCGTCCGCTCGCTGGACCGCGAACCCCAGCAGGCCGAACGCTTCTGCCAGCTTCACGATGTCCGGGTTCCCGAAGTCGACCCCGAAGGTGCGCCCGAAGCTTTGCTCTTGCTTCCAGCGGATCGAGCCATAGCCGCCGTCCACCCAGACGATAGTCACGAAGGGCGTGCCCAGCCTGCGCGCCGTCTCCAGCTCCTGGACGTTCATGAGGAAGCCGCCGTCTCCGGTAGTGATGACCACCCGGCGCTCTGGCTGCGCAAGCTTGGCGGCGATGCCGCCCGGCACGCCGATACCCATGGTGGCGAATCCGTTGGAGATGATCACGGTGTTCGGCCGTTCAGCCGGAAACAAGCGGGCGATCCAGAGCTTATGGGCGCCGACATCGCTGATCAGGATGTCGTCCTCCGAAAGTATCCGACGCATGTCGCTCAAAATGCGCTGCGGCTTCAAGGGTACCGCCTGGTCATGGGCGTAGGCGTTCAGCTCCGCGAGGACTGTGCCTTCGCGGCGGGACTCGTCGATGGGGACCATACGGGTTTTGCAAACCGCCGTCAGCGCCTGCAGCGTCTCACCGATCTCTGAAACGATCTCCACCGTCGGCAGGTAGTGCTCGTCGACCTCCGCCGGCAGGGTGTCGATGTGAATGATGCGCTTGTCGCGACGCGGGTTCCACAGGCGGGGCGCGAACTCCACCAGATCGTACCCCGCGGCGATGACCACGTCTGCGTCGGCCAGCCCGCACATCTCGTAGTCCCGGTTCTGGAGTCCCACGGTGAGACGGGCGAGGGGGTTCTTATACCCCATGACACCTTTGCTCATGAAGGTGTTAGCTGCGGGTATGCCGACCTTCTCGGTGAACTCCCGCAGCCGGGGCGCGGCCCGACGGCGGATCACCCCGTTACCGGCCAGGATCATGGGGCGCTGGGCGCCTGCTATAAGCTCAGCCGCCGTCTGGACGGCGTGGTGGGGCGGCCGCGGGTACTCCACAAGCATGACGGACAGCGGCTCGCCCTCCACCGATTGAGCGGCGACCTCCTCCGGCAGCTCGATATGCGTGGGCCCGGGCTTCTCTGTCTCGGCGATCTTGAACGCCTTGCGCACCACCTCCGGCAGGACCTCCGGGTAGGTCACGCGGGCCTGCCATTTCGTGATGGAGTGGAAGAGATCCAGCGTATCGACGTACTGGTGCGCTTCCTTGTGGATCATCGCCAGGTTGATCTGGCCGGTGATGGCTACCAGGGGGGCGCGATCAAGAAATGCATCGGCCATGCCAGTCATCAGGTTCGTCGCGCCGGGGCCCAGGGTGGCCAAGCAGACGCCAGGGCGGCCGGTGAGGCGTCCGTAGACATCCGCCATCAGGGCGGCCCCCTGCTCGTGCCGCGTCAGGACGAAGGTGATGCTGCTATCGGCGAGGGCGTCTAGGAGGGACATGATCTCCTCTCCGGGCACGCCGAAGACATAGGTGACGCCCTCGTTCTCCAGACACCGTACCAGCAGGTCTGCCGCTCTCATCCTTCCGCCCATGCCGTGCGATTGATCACCATGAGCTTCAGTTCCGTCATCTCCTCTATGGCGTAGCGCGGGCCTTCCCGACCGAGACCTGAACCTTTCGTACCTCCATAAGGCATGTGGTCCACTCGCCAGGTCGGCACGTCGTTAACGATGACGCCGCCCACCTCTAGCTCCTCGAAGGCGATCCAGGCATTCTCCAAGTCGCGGGTAAAGACACCGGCCTGCAGGCCGTAGTAGGAGCGGTTTATCTCCCTGACGGCGGCCCGGAAATCATCGAAGGGGAACAGGACCACCAGCGGGGCGAACGCCTCCTCCATGCAAACCTTAGCGGTCAGCGGGGAGTCCAGGAGCACCGTAGGCTCGAACAGGGGGCCATCATGCCTGCCGCCGGTGAGCACACGGGCACCCGCAGCAATCGCCTCCTCGATCCAGGAAGCGATGCGTGCGGCTGCCCTCTCGTTGACGACAGGGCCCAGGTCTGTATCAGGTTCCATGGGATCACCCACCTTTAGTCGCGTGGCGCCTTCCACAAAGTCGCCCACGAAAGCCTCGAAGATTCCCCGATGCAGATAGATGCGCTGGACGGAGATGCAGCTCTGCCCGGCGTAGGAGAAGCTCCCGGGCAGGAGACGCTGGATCGCGTACTCCAGGGGCGCCGACGCGTCGACGATGACGCCAGCATTGCCGCCCAGCTCAAGAAGCACGCGCTTCTGGCCGGCCAACTGCTTGAGGCGCCAACCCACCGCCGAGGAACCGGTGAAGGTGAGAAGCTTGAACCGCTCGTCTTGCACCATGCGCTCCGCCACCTCGTTGGGGACGGGGAAGATGCTGACCGCGCCCGGGGGCAATCCGGCCTCGTCTATGACCTCCGCCACAGTGAGCATCACCAGGGGCGTCTTAGAGGCGGGCTTGAGGACGATAGGATTACCGGCGGCGATGGCCGGCGCTAGCTTGTGCATGGCCAGGCTCAGCGGGAAGTTGAAGGGCGAAATGCCTAGGACTGGCCCTATGGGAAAGCGGCGCGTGATGCCAAAGCGGTTGTCGGCCGCAGGTGCCCAGTCCAGGGGGATCGCCTCCCCGCCCACCCGTTTGGCCTCTTCGGCGGCCGTCCCCAGGGTGAGCAGGGCCCGCTCGAACTCCGCCGTTGCGTCCGTGAGGGGCTTTCCAGCCTCTTTGACGATGAGCCTGATGATCTCGTCTCGCCGCCGCTCCATACCCTCGCGGACGCGCATTAAGATTTCGAACCGCTCGCGCGAGGATAGGCGACTGGTCTCTTCAAATGCGCGCTCCGCCGCGACCACGGCTTCCTCGACATCAGCATCAGTGGCGTAGCTGGTGGTGCCAACAACTTCGCCGTTGTACGGATTGAAGACTTCAAGCCTGGCGCCGGATCGCTTCCACTGCCCGGCTATGTAGTACGGACGTGATTCAGACATTTAGAGACGTCTCCCTCCAGCCTCTGGGGAAAGTCGGGGCACAGCCTCGGCCCTGCCAGGCCTTCAGGTACGAGATCAGGCCGCCGACCAGGAGGATCCACCCTTGCCGCTCCGAGAGATGGTAACGGAGGGTGAGCGTCCTGCCCTTCGTCAGGTTCTGCAGAGTCAGGGGCTCGCCCCACTCCAGAGAGCGGCGGACGGCGGCGAGCGCCAGTGCCCTGAGTGTGTCAGAAAACCGCCCGCCCATGTGCGCTTGACCCATCCTAGTATATACGTATACGCAGAGCAGCGCCCCGTTCCCCGGAGTGCCGGGCGCCGATCCGGGGTCGATCAGATAAGGGGGCTGCGGGTGTCGCGACCGATGATGCTGGCGGAGTATGGCCTCACGATATAGGGGTTCCCTGCGGCCGTCTCGGGGCGGTGCCTGTGTTAATATTCGAATCTAGGTTCGCGGTCAGAGAGGCCCGGGATGACGACACTCACTCAGGAGAAGTGCGTGGCTTGCCGAGCGGATTCTTCGCAGGTCACGGACGCGGAGATCGCCGAACTACATCCCCAGGTGCCAGAATGGGAACTTATCGTTGAGGAAGGAATCCGCAAGCTTCGGCGGGTCTTCCGCTTCCGGGACTTCCTCCAGGCCCTGAGGTTCACGAACGCCGTTGGCAACCTCGCGGAGGAGGAAGGACATCACCCTCTCCTCATGACGGAGTGGGGGAGAGTGACGGTCACGTGGTGGACGCATAAAATTTGCGACCTCCACCGCAACGACTTCATCATGAGTGCCAAGACGGACCGCGCCTATCAGGAGCTGCTGGGCAGCAGAGAAATGGAGCCCCCACCGTTGCCGAAGGGCAGCTAGGCGCGAAAGGCGGCGTTCCCCCACGAATGCGGTAGCGGACCATCCTTCGCCTCACGGGCAGCTTTCGGCTGTAAAGGCTCCCTACTCGCCGCGTATCTTTCGCAGGACCCAGCGGACGGGATCGTAGTACTGGTCGGCGACGCGCTCCTTGAGGGGGATGATGGCGTTGTCGGTGATGTGGATGTCTTCGGGGCAGACTTCCGTGCAGCACCCGGTGATGTTGCAGTAGGCGATGCCCGCTGCCTTGTGTATGATCTCCGTGCGGTCGGCGGTGTCCAGGGGGTGCATCTCCAGCTCCGCTAGGCGCACGAAGAAGCGAGGGCCATAGAACTGCGCCTTGTTCTCCGGGTGATCGCGGATGACGTGGCAGACGTTCTGGCAGAGGAAGCATTCGATGCACTTGCGGAACTCCTGGCCGCGGTCGATGTCGGTCTGCATCATGCGGTAGGTGCCATCGGGCTCCGGAGGGCGGGGCTTGTATGGCGGGATCTCCTTCTCCACCTGATAGTTGAAGGAGACGTCTGTCACGAGGTCCTTAATGATGGGGAACGTCTTGAGGGGCGCGACGGTGATTGGCTTTCCCGGCTCGAAGATGTCCATGCGGGCCATGCAGGTGAGGACGGGCTGGCCATTGACCTCGGCGCTGCAGGAGCCGCACTTACCAGCCTTGCAGTTCCAGCGGATCGCCAGGTCGTTGGCCTCGGTGGCCTGGATGCGATGGAGGACGTCCAGAACGACGT
>JANONS010000176.1:0-3452 GCA_031420915.1 Armatimonadota bacterium | reverse complement strand
GGCGGCTGCGGCGTCGTCTGCCCTGGTCCGTGGGAGGATGGAGGAGCCACATGAGTGAAAAAGAACGAATCTTTGAAAGGCTTGATCTGGCTCATGGAGACTTCCGTTCGGTGCTGGATGACATCGAAGACCACGAGTTCCAGAAAATATGGTTGGATGGACGATGGCGTGTTCGCGAGATTGCAGCCCACTGCGCCGGATGGCTCGGGCAGTTCGCTGCCGGAATGCAGCGGATGGCGCGGGATGAAAAGCCTAGCACCCACGAGATCCCCTGGACCGAGGTAGATCGCTGGAACGAAACCTTCGCCGATCATGCACAAGGGAAGCGCAAGGCCCAGATTCTGCACGAGTTCGACCAAGCGTTGCTATCGTTCAAGGAGGCGGCGACGCGGCTGCCGGAAGATCGATTCGCGGATGGCAAGACTGCGGCCAAGATGTTCGATCTTGCAGGAATCGAGCACTTCAAGGAGCACGCGGATATGATCCGGGCCTGGCGTGCGGGGCGGTAGCGAGGCCAGGCCCGAGGGGTTAGCCTCGTGCCCCGCCGGCGAAGCGGCAAGGGGATTATCCGTAGCACCCGTGACGAGCAAGGTATGACCTTCTGGCGGGCTGCATTTACCGACCCACTTGTCGTCGCCGGCCTCCTGAAGTACGCCCGCACGGCCTCCGCTCGCCCTGAGCCGCTCCCGGCGCGCGGCACCGTCAGCGAGTCGAAGGGCCTCGCCGGCGCCACCATGGCCTGTTTGATCACCGGCCACGGCCTGAAGGACTCGGACACGGCTCTGGCCATCGAGACGGAGCTGACAGAGGTCGCCCCGGAGCCCTCCCCGCGGAGCACGCTCAGCACCAGCGGCAGCTTCTGTTCAGCGGTTCATTTCAGCGGTCGTCCCATGCCGACTCCCTTTCGTCGCCACCCCGTACCTCGAATCTACGGCTGTCTCAGAAAGTCTGACACGGGACATATAGAATAAAGCATGAACGCAACACTTACCAAGACAGGGAAGAAATGACCCTGGCAGAAGAACTTGCTCAATTTGTGGTCAGAAGGTCCTTCCAAGACCTTTCAGAAGCGGCGAAGGGAGAGTTGAAAGCCCGGGTGCTGGATTCTTTTGGCTGCGCTATTGGGGCTTTGGGAGAAGAAACCATCCTGATGCTCCGAACGCAACTCGAGGAATTCGGCGGGGCCGGCCTTTGCAGTCTCATCGGGGGAGGGAAGACGGCTCCCGATCGAGCCGCCTTTTACAACGGAGCGCTGGTTCGCTATCTGGACTTCAACGACAGCTACCTGGCGAAGGGCGAAACCTGCCACCCCAGCGACAACCTCTCGGCCGTGCTGGCCGCGTCGGAGTACGCTGGCAAAAGTGGTAGGGAATTATTGACAGCCCTTGCCGTGGCCTACCAGGTACAGTGCCGCTTGAGCGATGAGGCTCCTGTCCGAAGCAAGGGCTTCGATCACACTACGCAAGGCGCCTATGCCGTCGCCGCCGGAGTATCCAAGGCACTGGGCCTGGATGCCGAGCAGACCGCCCACGCTATCGCCATCAGCGGCACAGCCTTGAACGCACTCCGGGTTACGCGCACGGGCAGGCTGTCCCACTGGAAGGGCCTGGCATACCCCCACACCGCCTTTGGCGCCACCCACGCTGCCTTTCTGGCTATGCGGGGCATCACCGGCCCCCTTGAGGTGTTGGAGGGGAACAAGGGGTTCATGGACGCCATCGCCGGCCGGTTCGAGATCGACTGGGCCCGAGAGGACCTGGACCGCGTCACCCGCACCATCCTCAAGAAGTACAACGCCGAGATCCATTCCCAGTCAGCCATCGAGGGGCTTCTGGAGCTAAAGGAGGAGCGCGGCTTTGCCGCCGATGACGTCGACGGGATCGAGGTTGAGATCTTCGACGTGGCGTTTAACATCATCGGAGGAGGGGAGGAAGGACAGAAGACTGAGGTGCGAACCAAGGAAGAGGCTGACCACAGCCTCCCGTATATCCTGGCGGTGGCGCTTCTCGATGGCCAGGTAATGCCGGACCAGTACCACCGGGACCGGATTCTCGGGGACGATGTGCAGGGTCTTCTCAGACGGGTGTTGGTTCGCCCCCACGAGGACTATAGCCGCCGATTCCCCGGCGAGATGTCCTGTCGGCTCCTGGTGCGCCTGAAGGACGGGCAGACCCTGGAAAAGGAGAAGCGGGATTACGAGGGCTTCTTGACCCGGCCCATGGCCTGGGAGAGGGTGGTGGAGAAGTTCGACAGGTTGAGCGCGCCGTACACGGATGCCAGTCTACGCAGGGAGATCGTTGAGGCCGTGGCCAATCTGGAGGACATTCACGTGGCCAACCTGAGCAGCCTTTTGGCAAGGATTCCAGATCCAAGAAGGAGGTCATGATGCCTGAACGCAGCAACGGCGGGCGCCCCTTTGCCTTCCTGAGGATGAACGAGCGCCAGGGCAAGCCGCGTATCCGTGGCGTTACGGAAATACGCGGGCCCTACTACACGCCGATGGGGAAGCGGTACCTCGAGGACATCCTGGAGACCATGGGGGAGTACGTGGACGCCCTCAAGTTCGCCGGAGGCTCCTTCACCCTCTTCCCCCGCGGGGCCCTCAGGGAGATCATTGACCTCGCCCACCGCTATGACGTGCTGGTCTCCACCGGCGGCTTCATCGAGTACGTCCTCACCCAGGGCCCTAACGCGGTCGACCAGTACGTGAAGGAATGCAAAGAGCTTGGCTTCGACATCATCGAGGTCTCCACCGGCTTTATCACCATCCCCAGCGACGACTGGCTGAGGCTGGTCGAGAAGGTGCACAAGGCAGGCCTGAAGGCCAAACCGGAGGTGGGCATCCAGTTCGGCGCCGGGGGTGCCAGCGCCGTGGAAGAGCTGGAGGCGGAGGGCACGCGTGACCCCGACTGGGCCATCGCCCAGGCGAAGCGCTTTCTGGAGGCCGGGGCCTACATGATCATGATCGAATCCGAGGGGATTACCGAGAACGTCAAGGTCTGGCGGACGGACGTCATATCCAAGATCATCAACGGCCTCGGCCTGGAGAAGGTCATGTTCGAGGCGGCGGAGCCCGAGGTGTTCGCCTGGTACATCAAGAACTACGGGCCTGAGGTGAACCTGTTCGTGGACCACAGCCAGATCGTCCAGTTGGAGACGCTGCGCCGCGGCATTTGGGGGACCAAAGCCCTCTGGGGCCGGGTCCTGACTTATAAGGAGTAGGCCCTTCGCAGCAGTCGTCGGCGTCCGGGGTCGAAGGCTGCCGAGGGCCGGAAGAGCCTCAGATGGTCACTTGAACGTCGCCCAGCGTCTCGGTGAGGCGAACGTTCTCGCTGTAGTCGACAGGAACGGCTATGACCGACGGCCGGTCCAGGGCCAGCGCCCTTTCGAGAGCGGGGGCGAAGTCGTCCGCTCTCTGGACCGCGAACCCCGTCAGGCCAAACGCTTCTGCC
>JANONS010000175.1:0-11110 GCA_031420915.1 Armatimonadota bacterium | reverse complement strand
GATATCCTGCAACGTCAGCCGGTCGAGCACGCCCTCCGTAGCGACTTTGATCGCCATCCAGACGGGCCGGAGGCCGCACCCCGGCGCGTACTTGCAGTCGGGATCGTCAACCTCCACACACCACCAGGGTGAGGCGCCTTCCTCCAACACCTCAAACGCTTCCCGCAGGCCGATCTCTGCGGGCGGGCGCGAGAGGGCGTGTCCTCCAGCGGGCCCGCGCTTGCTCTCGACGAGACCGGCGCGGCGGAGGTTAGGTATGAGCTGGTTGAGATAGGATTCGGGGAGTCCCTGACGGACGGCAATCTCGTGGCTCTGGACCAGGCCCTCGCCGTAGTGAGCCGCCAGATCCCTTAAGGCCCGGATGCCGTATTCGGCCCGGCTGGACACCTTCATGTCACGATCACGTCCTCATCGGCGGCGGTGCCATCCACAATGCGGAACCCCCGCACATCAGGGTGCTCCCAGTCCTTTAAGGATACAATAAGGTAAACCGCCTCAGGATAGAAAGCCCTGGCGAGGTCAGTTCGAGACGGGACGGCCTCGGAGGCGGTGTGGGAGTGGTAGATGCCGACGATGTCCAGCCCCGCATCATCGATCTCCCGAGTGAACTGGAGGAGCTGCCGGTCATCCAACCGGTAGGTGTAGGGGCTCTCGTCGACGTTCCTCCCCCGGTAGACGCGTACCACATGATCCCCCCGCCCGGCCAGGAGCCCACAGCACTCATTGGGAAACGTCTCCCGCGCGTGGGCGAGGATGTCCTCAGCCTGGTCACGCGTCAACCGCAGTCCCATCGCTCTCCTCGAACACGCTTGTCGACAGGTAGCGGTCGCCGCCGTCCGGCAGGATGACGACGATCACGCCCTTCTGTACCTCCCCGGCCACCCGCAGCGCGGCGACCATCGCCGCACCCGCCGACGGGCCGACGAGCCATCCCTCGTCGGCGGCCAGGCGCCGGGTCATCGCATAGGCCGCCTCAGTCTCCACCCGGATCAGGCGGTGATGCACCGAGGGATCGTAGATCCCGGGCACGATGGAGGTGGCCATGTGCTTCAACCCCTCCAGCCCGTGGAGGGGTCCGTCCGGTTCCACGGCGACGATCTGGATCGAAGCGCTAAACTCCCGGAGGCGCCGGCCCACGCCCACGAGCGTCCCCGACGTCCCCAGGCCCGCGACGAAATGCGTCAGCCGGCCCTCGGTCTGCGCGATGATCTCGGGTCCCGTCGTGTCATAGTGCGCGCGCCAGTTGCTCGGGTTGTTGTACTGGTCGAGCATCACGTACCGGTCCGGATCGGCGGCCCGGCGGGCGTGGGCCACGCGAATCGCGCCGTCCGAGCCTTCCAGGGGATCCGAGTAGACGATCTGCGCGCCGAACGCCCGGATGATCCGCTTCCGCTCCTCGCTGACATTCTCGGGCATGACCAGCTCCACCCGGTACCCCTTCGCCGCGCCGATCATCGCATAGGCGATCCCAGCGTTCCCGGAGGTGGAGTCGAGCAGGACCTTCTCCCGGGTGAGCCGCCCCTCGCGCTCGGCGTCCTCGATCATCCGCAGGACGGGGCGGTCCTTCACCGATCCCCCGGGGTTGAACCATTCCGCCTTGGACAGCACCTCCACACCCGGAGGAATCTCACGCATCCGCTCGACACGCAGCAGAGGAGTGCTGCCGATGCGGTCGAGGAGCGCGCTGCCCAGCCGCCGGGGGGTGGAGGGAACGGACCCGCGGGCCATGTCAGTCATCGAACACGACGGTCGCCTCGGGATAGGCGCGGATGCGGTGGGCCAGGAGGCGCGCGTGGATCAGGTCTGCGAGGGCCGCGTTCTTCTCCGCGAGCGTCCCGGGCCCGCGCAGCATGTCGAGGGGAAGGTTGACGCGCAGGGCGCGGTTGGGGATCACATGCCGGGTGATCCCGGCCGGCAGCTTCTCCTGCAGATCCGCAAGTTTCAGGATCTCTGCCTTGGAAAAGTGCGGGAACACAACGATGACCCCGACGCGATCGAAATCCGCCCGCAATCCCTCCAGGTCCGCCGTGGGGACCCGGTAGATGGGGGTGCGGCCCGCGTAGGATGCCACGACGCGCCGGAGCGTGCCGATCCGCGCCGCGAGATCACGCCCTCCCGGGAGTCCAAAGACCCCGGCCTCGGTGACGAGACCGCAGGCAAGCACGCCATCGCCCAGCCGCTGCTCGAGCTCCACCCGGTCGCTGAGTGTGACGACCTGCTCCTGCGGTAGCACCCCAAGCACCGCCTCGTCCTCCCGCAGCAGATGGTGCCAGACGTCCAGCCGGATCTCCGGTGTCTCGTACTCCACGATCTGGAGAAGGTGAAAAGGGACGCCGATCGTCCGGAGCGCCGTGGTGCGGTTGGCCCCGTCGAGGATGACAAACCCGCCTCCCGGGAGTGGCGCGCCGATAGGCGGATTGCGCAGAACATCTTCCTGCTGCAACCGCACCGCCAGCGCCGTCACCCGATGCGGGTCGGCATCCTCATGGAGGCGGACGTCCCGCGCCTCCAGGATGCGGAGGGTAGGGAGCACCTGCCCTGAGGGAAGACGCGGTGGCCGCCCCACTTACCGCCCGAGTTTCCTCGCCAGGTGGTCGATGACGTCGATCTTGGTCACGATGCCCGCGACCCGCCCCTGGTCCACCACGATCGCCGCGTTGGCGGTGAGGAAGAGGTCGGCGAGGCCGTCCACAGCGGTGTCGGGGGTGACGACCGGCGGGGCGGGGTCGACGATGGCGGTGATGGCATCGTCGAGGTTGTGCGCGCCTTCCAGGAGGTAGGAGAGAAGGTCGACCTCGCTGATCATCCCGACGAGCGCCCCGTTCTCGACGACCGGGAGTTGCGAGACATCGTACTGCTTCATCTTCGCCACCACCGCCCTCACCGGCTCATCCGGCGCGGCGGTGACCAGGCTGAGGGTCTTCACCTGTAGGAGATCGCCTACGGTGCCCAGTTCCACTTCCAGGAAGCCGTGCTCCCGCATCCAGTCGTCTGAGAAGACCTTCGAGAGGTACCGCAGCCCCGAGTCAGGGAAGATGACGACGGCGCGCTTGCCTTCCCCATGGTCGGGGAGGCCCCGCAGGTACTTGACCGCTCCGGCGACCGCCGTGCCACTGCTCCCACCGCAGAAGATCCCCTCCTCCCGCACCAGACGCCGCGTCATCAGAAACGACTCCCGGTCGGAGACCGGCACGACCTCGTCGACCACACGGAAATCCATCGTCCCCGGCAGGAAATCCTCGCCGATCCCCTCCACCTTGTAGGTGTGTGGTTCGGTCATGCGACCGGTGCGAAAGTACTCGGTGTAGATCGAGCCGATGGGATCCACGCCCACCACCACAATCTGGGGGTTCCGCTCCTTCAGGTACCGGCCGGCGCCGGAGATCGTACCGCCGGTGCCCATCCCGCAGATCAGCATGTCGATCCGCCCGCCCGTCTGCTCCCAGATCTCGGGACCGAGCGTCGCATAGTGCGCGGCGGGGTTGGCCGGGTTGTGGTACTGGTCGGCGTAGAAAGCATTGGGGGTCTCCTGGGACAGGCGGCGGCTGACACTGTAGTACGAGCGCGGATCGTCCGGGTCCACCGCCGTCGGGGTGATGACGACCCGCGCGCCGAAGGCCCGGAGCAGCCGGATCTTTTCCTCGGACATCTTGTCGGGCATCACGAAGATGCACCGGTATCCCCTGATGGCGGCCACCATCGCCAGCCCCATGCCCGTGTTGCCCGAGGTCGCCTCCACAACCGTCCCGCCCGGACGGAGCGCCCCCGCCGCCTCCGCCTCCGCGATCATCCGGATCCCGATCCGGTCCTTGACCGATCCCCCGGGATTCATGAACTCGAGTTTGGCGACGACGTCCGCGCGGACCCCCCGCGTCACCTTGTGCAGGCGGACGAGCGGCGTCCGCCCGATGATGTCGAGGATGCTGTCGTGGATCATCCCGCGCCGCCGGCCATTGCGGGAATGATGGAGATCTCGTCCTTCGGGGCCACGGGCGTGGCCTGCCCCCGCAGCGTCCGCATCTCGGTGCTGTTGACGAAGATGTTGATGTACGCTCGCACCTGTCCCGCAGGATCCAGGATCTGCTCGCTGAGGCCCGGATAGACCGCTCCCAGGTTGGCGAGCACCTCTCCCACCGTGGACCCCGCCACCTCCACTTTGGTCTGCCCCCCGGTCTGCCGCCGCAGCGGAGCGGGCACGTACACGATCGCCACTGGCCTACCTCACCTCACGTCCCTAGCGCCTGCATGAGATCTTCCACGAGATCCTCCGCATGCTCGATCCCCACGGAGAGCCGCAGCAGGCCCTCGTCGATTGCGAGCGACGAGCCCGCCAGGCTGGCATGCGTCATCGACGCGGGGTGGTCGATCAGTGATTCGACCCCGCCGAGACTCTCCGCCAGCACGAAGAGCCGGGTCCGCGACGCGGCGCGGCGCGCGGCCGCCCCCCCTCCCCGCACGATGCACGAGACCATCCCGCCGAAATTGCTCATTTGGCGGGCGGCCAGTTCATGCCCCGGGTGGTCGGGCAGGCCGGGGTAGAAGACGCGCTCCACCTGGGGGTGGGCCCGAAGCGCCTGCGCGATCCGCGCCGCATTGGCGCTATGGCGCTCCATGCGCACGGCAAGGGTCCTGACCCCCCGCAACACCAGCCAGCAGTCGAAGGGGCCGGGGACCCCGCCCACAGCATTCTGATGAAACCGGAGCGGCTCGTGCAGGTCGGGCCTGGAGGTGACGATGGCGCCGCCGACCACATCGCTGTGGCCGCCGAGGTACTTGGTGGTGGAGTGGACGACCAGGTCCGCCCCGAGGCGCAGCGGCTGCTGGCCGTAGGGCGTGGCAAAGGTGTTGTCGACCGCCACGATCGCCCCGTGCCCGTGGGCCAGGTCGCCGATCCGCGCGATGTCCAGGATCTTCAGGTAGGGGTTGGTGGGCGTCTCGATGAAGACGAGGCGGGTCCGGTCCTTCATCGCGCGCTCCACCGCCGCCACATCGGTCATGTCCACGAAGGTGGTCTCGATCCCATAGCGGTGCAGGACGCGGACGAAGAGGCGGTAGGTGCCGCCGTAGACGTCATCCGGCGCAATCACGTGATCCCCGGGGGTGAGGAGCAGCGCCATGGTCGTGATCGCCGCCATGCCCGAGGCGAAGGCCAGCCCGAACTCCGCCTCCTCCAGGGAGGCGAGGGCCTGCTCCAGGACGGTGCGCGTCGGGTTGGCGGTCCGCGAGTAGTCGTATCCGCGGTGGACCCCGGGCGCCTCCTGCGCATAAGTGGAGGTCTGATAGATCGGCGTGATGACCGCGCCGGTTGTGGGATCCGGCTCCTGGCCGTCATGGATCGCGCGCGTCTCGAAGCGATGGCGGGAGGGCATCAGACCACCCCCTCCCCGCGCGCCCCGACGGCGGCCGGCTCCAGACGGGCCCGGAGCTCGTCCATCGACACCGGGGTCAGGCGCAGCGCGTAGACCTCGGCGAAGCGTCGGGCGTAGGTCCGAGCCACCTCCGCGATCTCCACCTCGCGCCCGAGCGCCTGCGCCATGGAGGTCACCGGACGCCCCAGGCCGCAGGGGTTGATCCAGGCGAAGGGATCGGGACTGTTGGTCACGTTGAGGGCCATCCCGTGCATCGTCACCCGCCGTTTCACCGCCACCCCTACCGCGGCGATCTTGGCCTCGCCCACCCACACGCCGGGGAAGCCGCGCAGCCGGCCCGCGGCGATGCCGAAGTCGCCCACCGTGCGGATGATCGACTCCTCCAGCGCGCGCATAAAAGCGACGACGTCCTCGTCGAGCGCGCGGATATCGAGGATCGGGTAGGCGACCAGCTGCCCCGGCCCGTGGTAGGTGACACTACCCCCACGCTCGATGTCGTAGACCTCCACGCCGCGCCGGCGCAGCAGGTCGCGCGAGATCAGCAGGTGGTCGCGGTCGCCCGACCGGCCGACGGTCACGACGGGTTCATGCTCCAGGAGGAGGAGGACGTCCGGGATCTGCCCCTGCTGGCGGGCGGCGACCAGCCGCCGCTGGAGATCCCAGGCGTCCTGGAAAGGGATCAGCCCCTCCAGGGTGAGGAGGAGGCCCTCGCGGGTCATGGCTTCATTCTAGCCCTGTCCAGAGATCTCCATCACCTTCTCCGGCCCGCGCAGCGTGATCGTCCAGTCGTTGAGGACATTCCGTCCAAGCAGCGTCTCCCGCCCAAGCCCGACGACGTCGATAAGACGCCTGACCCCCGCCGCTTCAATCTCAGCGCTATAGACGGCAGCGTCCAGCGGAACCGGGCCAATACCCCGGACGCGAACGAAACTCACCACGGGCAGCCCCAGTCCGCGGGCCACGTCCTCTGGAATGATCGTCGCGTCTGCCCCTGTGTCCACGAGGGCGCGGAGGAGCAGAGCCCGATCCCCTCGCGGCAACCCGATCCGAATGGGGAGCACCGGAGCGGGAGGATCACGGCGATCGTCATAGGGGACTCTCACGCCTGCACCAGTCGAGGCGAAGGCACATTGACCGTGGGTTCAGCATCACGCCCGCCTCGCGCGGGGATCCTGGGCATGAAGATCGGGCGGACCCCCAGACGCGCGAACATCCTCCGCGCCAGCGGGTCGAACTGTCGGTCATGGTCGACGACGCGGGCTCCGACGATGGCCACGTACTCGCCGGGGTATCGTCTGGTCAGCGTCTTCTTATGGGCCTCGAACCACGCCATACTCTTGCGAAAGTCGGGGGGCAGGTCCCTACCGACGGCCCCGATCCGCTTCGCCGGGCCGGCGCGCAGGGCCGCCGCCAGTGTCTCGGTCACCAGTGCGGTGAGCGTCTTTCCCTGACGAGCCGCCACCGCCTTGGCCTCCCGGACCAGTTCCTCGGGGACGCCCCGCAGGTAGAGGGTCGCGCCTGTCTTCCTCCGGGTCCCCATACGTGGCTCACCTCTGTCGTCATGCTAACACATGCGACAGACGAGGCTCACCCCCCACAACCGCGACCCCGGCACGCCCCTGGCGGAGGCTAGGCGGACTGGCGCGCGCGGTCCTTGGCGGGGCGCAGCTCCTTCGACGTCGGCGGACGGAAGTAACTCCACCCCACGAGCAGCACGTAGGCGGCGTAGGCCAGCACCTCTATCAGGGAGGGATTCCCGTTGTAGCCGAACAGCGCCTTGAGAAAACTTCCCGGGGTGGAGCGCTCGTCAAGAATCCCATTGGTATCCCACACGGGGTCGATGACCGGCGGGATCACGCCGGCCTCGTGGAACTCGTGAATGCCGTGGGCCAGGAGACCCGCGGCAAAGAACAGCAGGAGCACGCTCGTCACATTGAAGAAGGTCCGCAGATTCAACCGGTACGTGCCCCGGTAGAGCAGGTAGCCGAGGATGACCGCGCCCCCCAACCCGAGCAGGCCGCCCGCGGTAGCGGCCAGCGGGGTCGCCGTCTTGGTGGCGGCAAACATGAACAGGGCGGTTTCGATCCCCTCGCGCCCCACCGCCACGAACGCCAGTAACCCCAGCGCGACCAGGGAGCCCGACTCCAGCGCCGTGTGCACCTGTGCATGCAGGTGGCCCCGGATGTTGATCGCCTGCCTGCGCATCCAGAAGATCATGTAGGTCAGGACGCCGCAGGCCGTAAACATCGCGCTGCCCTCGAAGAGGGCCTCCGCCCGCCCCTCGATGCCTCCCGCTGTGAGGAAGATCCCCGCCCCCACCAGGAGGCTGAGCGCCACCGAGAGACCGGTACCGAGCCAGACCACACCGAACTTGTCGCGGTTCCCAGTCTTGGTCAGGTAGGCCAGGATGATGCCCACGATGAGTGCGGCTTCGAGGCCTTCGCGGAGCATGATCAGGAGGGATGGCGCCATCTCTCTGGTTAGGCTATCCTAATTCTTGACCGTGCAGCAATAGAATTGAGGAACAATCGTTGTTACGTAACGTCCGATGCTCGCAGCGGCTGACCTGAAGGAAAAGTTCCGGGCCCGAGGTCTGCGGATCACCCCGCAGCGCGAGGCTGTCTTTCACCTCCTGGAGGAGACACAGGAGGAGCATCCCACCGCAGAATCCCTCTACGTCCGCGTGGCCAAGCGGCTGCCGTCGATCTCCCTGCGCACGATCTACGCGATCCTCGACGAACTGGAGGGGGTGGGCGCCGTCAGGCCGCTCGACCTAGGGACGGGGAGCACCCGCTTCTGCACGAATCCCGCCCGCCACCACCACCTGGTCTGCGAGCGATGTGGCAGGGTCAAGAACGTGTTCGTGGAGGCCGGCCCGGTCGAGGTCCCACCCGAGCAGCGCGCTGGGTTCTGGATCAAAGAGCAGGCGGTCGTCTTCCGCGGCTTCTGCGCGGACTGCCGCGGGGCGCAGACGCCGGCTGGCTAGGCCGTGGCACCACGCTACGGCCCCAGCACGAAGTGGATCCGCACCTGAGCCGTCAACGTCAGCGCTCCGGGCTGGATTTGCGTGGCAGCATCCGCGGAGCCCGCCGACGTCCTTGACCCGCGTCGTCCTCACCTGGACCCGGTTCACCACCACGAATCCCCCATAGCCGGGGCCAGCGGGGCCATCAGGCTCCCGGTCGAGATCCCCAGGATGATCAGCAGAATTGTGCCCCCAAGATGGTCTGTCGCACGGTCGCTCCCTTCCCTCCGTGAGATGACGTCGCCATCTTAAACGCGGCACCTGGTTCTCACGTTCCACACCACGAACATGCGGCGTGGCATCCCGACGGCAAGTCCATCCTGTTTGCCCGAGGTTATGACTGTCTCTTAGGAGGAGCCGTCTGCGCGGGGGATGACCTCTACATCGTGAACTATTAGTTTCAGCCCTCTGCCTGGCGGACCGCGAGCGTGCGCAGCCGGTTGATGGCGGCGGCCATCTCGAAGCGGCGCGGGAGCGCGTAGTCACCGGGGTGGCCCTCGAAGGTCGACAGCACCTCAAGACCGCCGGCATCGATGTCCGCCAGGACGGCGTCCAGGACCTGGCCGAGCGTCCGCTCGCCGTCGAAGTAGCCCCGCTCCAGGGCGAAAAAAATGGCGTCGCCGATGGCCCGCGTCTGGCTGGGGTCGACGACCTGCTCCACCGCGCCGAGGTCGATTGTCTCGCGTCCGAAGGCGATGGTGCGCGGCCCGCGCGCGTCCACCCGGATCCGTCGGTCCCGATACGGGTTGAAACCGTGGGAGAGCGGGATGCGGGCCCGCACGCGCTCGAACGGACGCCCTTCGGACGCGCGCCGGTCCTGACGCCCGGCGGCGATCCGCCGCGCGTCCTCCGTGACGACCCGGGGAAGGAAATGTTCCATCAGGATCACCGTGTCGGCGACCTCAAAGTAATCTCCCGACCCGCCCATCACCAGCACCGTGGAGAGATCGTGTCCATCGCGAAGGTGACTTACCTGATCGATGAAAGGGGTAATCGGCTCGAGTGATTTCGGCACCAGGCGCTGCATCGCCTCGTCCCGGATCATGAAGTTGGTCGCGCTGGTATCCTCATCGATCAGCAGCACCCGCGCGCCCGCCTCCAGTGCCTCCATGATGTTGGCCGCCTGCGACGTGCTGCCGCTGGCGTCCTCGGTGGAGAAGGCGTGCGTCTCCAGCCCGAACGGCAGGTTGGTCATGAACGGGCTGATGTCTACGCGGGCGACGCGGCGCCCCTCCTCCGCGCGAATCTTCACCGCTTCCGGCAGCGTGGCCACGTACTCCCGCCCGTCCCCCGGCACGTGGGGGTAGACGCCGCGCATCAGCGCGGAGAGCAGCGTGGACTTCCCGTGGAAGCCCCCGCCGACGATAAGGGTGACGCCCCGGGGCACCGCCATCCCGGTGATCGGGCCGCGGTGAGGCGTGCTCAGTGTGACCGAGAGGGCCGCTGGCGCGCGGAACGGCACGGCGCGATGGCCTCCCAGCGGCAGGTCGGAGATTCCACTCTCGCGCGGAAGGATCGCGCCATCCGCGACGAAGACGACAAGATTCTGCGCGCGCAACCCTTCCGTCAGCGCGGCGTGATCCTCCGCCACCTCCACGTGCCGGCGCGCCGCGCGCTCATCCAGATTCGCCCAGCGCAGGGCGCCGTCGACGGCGGCGGGGAGGTCCTCAAACAAGATGGCCTGCGCCTGCTTGGCCAAGACCTTGCGCCCTTCGGCCGGCAGCCCCAGCGCCAGCCGCACCTCCACGTGGTCCTCCCGCAGGCGGCAGGCGGTGCGGGGAAGGATCTCCTGGCCTCCCGCATCTACCATGATGGCTCCCGACCGCGCGGCTCCACCTCTCCCCCGGCTCTGGCGCCGCGCGATCTCGCGACATCGCCGGGCGATGAAGTCCTCCAGCGCCATCCGCTGGGTGGGCGTCTGCCACAGGTCGGGCGGGAACTGCGCCTCCGCCATGTCCACCTGCACCCGAAGCAGCGAGGGCGGGGCGAAGGGATCGGGTTGGACGTGATCGATATAGAGGACGTGACGGGGAAACCTGTAGGCGCCGGCCAGGGTCTTGTACGTGCCGTAGCCCTGCCCTGCCAGCGCGAGAAGTTTATCCCGCAGACGCTCCGACGGCAACATCCTACACCCCCGCCCAGCCACCTAGGTTGTCCTGTTCGGACGTACTGGCACTGGAAGGGTTCCCCTTCGTGACAGCATGCTCCTATTGACTACGATGTAATCTGTATACTACATTGTAGTCTAAAGGGGTGTTCGGGGTCAGGATTGTGAGGGACAGGATGATGCGTGCGCGCAGGCTATCTGGAAAACGGTCTGAGAGCGAGTCGCCGGTGTCGATCCGTGTGGACGCATCGGTACTTGAGGCGGTTCGCGCGCAGGCGCAAAGAACCGGCAGACCGATTTCCCGCGTCATCAGAGACTTACTGGAGATGGCGCTGCGAATGCAGCGGTTCCCAGGGATCATCTTCATCGAGGGCCCGGCGGGGCGACGGGCGCATCTTGCAGGGACAGGGCTCGACGCATGGGAGGTCATCCAGCTCCTGAGGGAGTACGGGTCCGCGTCCACGCTCCGCGAGCACTTCCCTCGCCTATCGCCGATAGCCATTCAGGTCGCGGAAGCCTACGCCAAAGCCTACCAGGAGGAAATTGAGGCTTTCCTCGCATTGAACGCTCAACCCCCCGAGCAACTACAGCGCGAGTTGCCGTGGCTGG
>JANONS010000174.1:0-6949 GCA_031420915.1 Armatimonadota bacterium | reverse complement strand
CCTCGTCGTCCTCCGTCAGTAGCGCAGCCGAGCGGGATGATGGCGATTCCGTCATCCCGCTCGAAATCCTTCCAGAACGGTCCAACCGCGCTGCCATCGGCCACCAGTTCTTGCTCTCTTGGTTCGCTCGCTCCCGTCGGCTAGACGCTCGATCCCGCCCTTATCGGTGGGATGTCCGCAGGAACCGTCCTGCCATCATCGGGGGCGAACTCAGTTTCCACGAGTGAGAGGAAATTATAGAAGTCCAGCACCATGTCGGCGTCCACCGGGCGGCTTGCGTCCCATGTGGCGCGCGCAAACGACTCGCGGATCCACTGCCGCATCCGCACGGTCATCCGCGCGACCTCGAACGGACCTACCACGCTCATCAGATTCTCCAGTTCCTGCATGATTAGCCGGGCCGGCGGTACCGGCTGGTGAGGGTCGACAACAATGCAGTCGACCGGGCATACGAGCACGCACCGCGGATGTTGGTCAAACGGCCAGCAGTGAGTACACGCGGAGGGGGTAATCGCGATTGCGAGGCCCGCTTCGGCGGCGGGCACCTGAGAGATGGCCTGATAAGCGCAGACCTCCAGACAGGCCTGGCACTCGATGCACTCGTCGGTGATTCGGAACGTCATAGACCACAGCCTGCCGGTTTTCCTTCCATTATACGCGGGCCGGGGCGCGAGGCCCGGGCCTTCTCCCTCCACAGCCAGGCAGGTTGCCTCTACGCGCCATGTTCATCCCCCTTTATGGAGGAGTGGTTTCGAATCGGCTGCCTTGGGCTGCAAATCAGGTCTCCACCCGATTCCAGGGGAGTGCCTTCGGAGGGTACGTTGTCAGTGGAGCAATAACTTCCCCGGGAGGTCGGCGGATGAGATCGCGGACCGCGCCCCAGACTCTGCAAGGTCAGCCCGGCGGGCTTCAGACGAAGCGATCCAGGCGGGAATTTCTCCAGGCGGTCGGCGCTGGGAGCACTATCTTCTTCCTGACGGAACTCCTCGAAGCGAGCGCCCCGGCAAAGGCCCAGGCGGCCTCCGCTGCCACACAGACAGTCACGGAGGGACATCCGCCGGGTGACGGGGTCCAGCAGAATGTCTTGTTGCGAATGCAGGCCGACCTCCGACGGGCGCTCGCCAAGCCCGTCCACCAGCGGCGTTGGGTGATGGTAATCGACCTGCGCAAGTGCGTGGGCTGCTACGCCTGCACCATTGCCTGCATCGCGGAGAACAAGCTGCCACCGGGGGTCGTCTATCGCCCGGTAGTGGAAGAAGAGGTCGGGGAGTATCCGAACGTCACCAGGCGGTTCCTGCCGCTCCCCTGCATGCAGTGCGACAACCCGCCCTGCGTCCCGGTGTGTCCTGTAGGTGCCACCTACAAACGCGCCGACGGCATCGTCGCCATCGACTACAACCAGTGCATCGGCTGTCGCTATTGCATCGCCGCCTGCCCGTACAACCATCGGACCTTCGACGCCGGGGAGTTCTACACGAAGGGGACTCCAAAGGTGGAAGACTACGAGAAGATCCCCAACTTCGAATATGGCCGGAAGTGGCCGCGCAAAGGCGACGAAAAATCCCCCGCAGGCAACGCGCGGAAGTGCCACTTCTGCATCCACCGGCTCGAGGCAGGTATGCTGCCGGCGTGCGTGACGACCTGTATCGGGTACGCTACGTATTTCGGCGACGCCAAAGACCCGGACAGCCTGGTTTCGGAGATGATCGGCAAGCCCAACGTGATGCGCCTCAAGGAGGAATTGGGGACCAACCCCAAGGTCTACTACCTGGTGTAGGAGGTGGCCGGGATGTTTCAGCGGCAGTGGGCGCGGCGGGCGGTGTACGGAGCAATTCTGGTGGCCATCCTCCTGGGGCTTATCGGGATGGTCCAGCGGCTGCGGCTCGGGCACCTCCCGGCCAACTACGGGAGTTATGTGCCGTGGGGGTTGTGGGTGGCGATGTATGTCTTCTTCGTAGGGCTGTCCGCGGGGGCCTTTCTGGTGTTCTTCTTGCACCACGCGTTGGGTATCCAGGTTCTACGTCGGGTGAGCCCGTTCGCGCTCGTGGCCGCCTTCCTCAGTCTGGGCGCAGGGCTCTTTCTCGTGTGGGTCGACCTCGGCCATATGGACCGCGTCTGGAAGCTCTTCATGGATTTCACTCCCTCTTCCCTCATGGCGTGGATGACCCTCGTCTACACCCTCTACGGCCTGGTGCTGGTGATGGCCCTGGGGGCCCTGGCTGGAGGAAGCCGGTCTCTCCTTCGCCGGCTGAGCTGGATCGGTATGATGCTGGTCATGGTGTTCGGTGGCGGGGAAGGGGCCCTGTTTGGTATCGTCAGCGCTCGTCCTTACTGGAATTCTGGCGTCCTGCCCCTGCGGTTTCTCTTCTCCGGCCTGCTGGCCGGCACCGCGCTGGTCACGCTACTTGCCGTGGCCTTCAGGCGGTGGCCCGCCGATGACGAGCACCGGCGTATGCTCACCTTTCTGGGGCGGGTTCTGCTTGGCTTGATAGGCATCAACCTGCTAGCGGAATTTGCTGACAGCTCCATCAGTCTCTACTCCGCCGTCCCGGCGACGGTCGAAGCGTATCGACTGGTCTTCTTTGGTCCCTACGCGTGGGTCTTCTGGATCGTGCAGGCGCTGCTCGGTCTCGCCGTCCCGGTGGCCTTGCTCCTTTATGGGCAGCGCCGTGGTTCCGGAGTCGCGGCCGGTGTGGCGGGAGCGCTCTTGCTCCTGGGGGTCTTTGCGGCCAGGCTCAACGTGATTATCCCCGGCCAGGCGGTGTTGGGATTTGGGAATCTGCCCCAGGCGTTCGTGCACCCGCGGCTGGCCACGACCTACTTCCCCAGCCCGATCGAGTGGCTGGTGGCCTTCGGTGTCGTCGGAGCGGCTCTGCTGGTTTTCCTGCTCGCGGTCGAGCGCTGGCGCATCCTTCGCGTTGAGGCCTGAGGAGGGATCGAGATGGACGACCACAAGATACCCGAGGTCCCGGACGGCCGGGGATCCAGCAGGAGTGTCACCAGACGCGACCTGCTTAAGACATCGGCCCTGCTCGGCGGCACGGCGCTGTTTGCCTCCCGGCTCCAATGGGCCGTGGGGCTCCTCGAGAGGGCCGAGGCGGGCGGGCTGCAGCCAGGTGAGGCGTACGATCTGGTCAAGGCGGAGAACATCCTCTACTCGGCATGCCTGCAGTGCAACACCGGCTGCGGGATCAAGGTGAAACTCCTGGACGGCATCGTCGCCAAGATCGACGGGAACCCGTACAACCCGTTCTCCTTCCTCCCTCACGTCCCGTACAAGACCGTCCCGCAGCAGATGACCACGGTGGACGGCCCGCTGTGCCCCAAGGGGCAAGCGGGGATCCAGACCGTCTACGATCCCTACCGTCTCGTCAAGGTGCTGAAGCGGGCCGGCCCCCGGGGGTCAAACAAGTGGCGCACGGTTCCATTCGAGCAGGCCGTGGCGGAGATCACAGACGGCGGCAAACTGTTCGCCGACGTCGGCGAGGACCGACACGTCCCCGGCCTGCGGGAGGTCTGGGTGCTGCGGGATCCCAAGGTGGCCAAGGCGATGGAGAAGGCCGTCCGCGAGATCCGGGCGGAGAAGGACAAAGCGAAGAAGCAGGCGCTACTCGACGAGTTCAAGACGACCTTCAAGGACCACCTGCACACGCTGATCGATCCGAACCATCCCGACCTGGGTCCGAAGAACAACCAGTTCCTCTACTTCTGGGGCCGCCAGAAGGCCGGCCGGGCCGACTTCGTCAAGCGGTTCGTGCAGGATTCGTTCGGGTCGGCCAATTTCCACGGACACACCACCGTCTGCCAGGGGTCGCTCTACTTCGCCTGCAAGGCCATGAGCGAGCAGTACGTCTTCGACCCCAAAGACGGCAAGATGAAGTGGACCAAGGGCCGGAAAGCCTACTGGCAGGGCGACACCGAGCACGCGGAGTTCGTCATTTTCGTCGGCGCGAGCCCCTTCGAGGGCAACTACGGGCCGAGCAACCGGGTGCCCCGCATGACCGAGGGGCTGGCTAGCGGGCGGCTCAAGATGGCCGTCATCGACCCGCGCCTGAGCAAGACCGCAGCCAAGGCCTGGCGGTGGGTGCCGGCCAAACCGGGCACCGAGGCAGCATTCGCCTTCGGCATGATGCGGTGGATCATCGAGCAGCGGCGGTACGACGAACGCTTCCTGCAGAACGCCAACAAAGCCGCGGCATCAGCCGACGGCGAGCCCACCTGGAGCAATGCGGCCTGGCTGGTCAAGGTCGAACACGGCAAGCCGGGAGCGTTCCTCCGCGGGTCAGACCTCGGGATGAAGCCGCAGAAGCGCACCGAGACGGTGAAGGACAAGAGCGTCGAGTACGCGTTCGACCCGTTCATCGTCCTGCGCGACGGCAAGCCGGTGCCCTTCGACCCTTACGACGAGAAGACCGCGGTCGAGGGCGACCTGCTGGTCTTCACAACGATGAAAGACGTCGAGGTGAAAAGCGTCCTGCAACTGCTCTGGGAGGAAGCCCAGAAGCACACGGTTGACGGGTGGGCGAAGATCTGCGGGGTCCGCACGGCAGACATCGTGGACCTGGCCCGTGAGTTCACCAGCCACGGCAAGAAGGCTGTCGCCGACATCCACCGCGGGGTCAGCCAGCACACCAACGGCTTCTACAACGTCGTCGCCTGGATGACCCTGAACACGCTGGTCGGCAACATCGACTGGAAGGGGGGATCGGTCTACGGGAAGACGTACGATCCGTCAGGGGAGAAGGAAGGCCAGCCCTACAACGTGGGGGCCCTCCACCCCAGGAAGATGACCCCGTTCGGCGTTTCGATCATCCGGCACGAGACCAAGTACGAGGAGTCGACGATCTTCGAGGGCTACCCGTCGAAGCGGCCATGGTATCCGCTCTCGAGCGATGTTTACCAGGAGATCGTTCCCTCGATCGGGGACGCCTACCCGTACCCGATCAAGATCGCGTACCTGTATATGGGGACGCCGGTCTACTCCCTGCCTGCCGGCCACACCAACATCGAGGTGCTCAAGGACCCAAACAAGCTGCCCCTGTTCATTGCCAGCGACATCGTCATCGGCGAAACCTCGATGTACGCCGACTACATCTTCCCCGATCTCTCGTATCTCGAGCGGTGGGAGTTTCAGGGATCGCACCCCAACATGACGATCAAGGTCCAGCCGGTGCGCCAGCCGGTGATCGGCCCCATCCCGGAGACGGTGAAGGTCTTCGGCGAGGAGATGCCGATCTCACACGAGGCTTTCTTGCTGGCCTGCGCCGAGCGCCTGGGGCTTCCCGGCTTCGGCAAGGATGCATTCGGCTCGGGTCAGGACTTCCGGCGGCCCGAGGGCTTCTACCTGCGGATGGTGGCCAACCTGGCCGCGGGCGACAAGCCGGGTGACGAGGTCCCCGACGCGGGCGACGCCGAGGTCGACCTCTTCCTCAAGGCCCGGCGCCACCTGCCCAAGACCGTCTTCGACCCCGAGAAGTGGAAGCGAGCGACCGGCGAGGCGTGGTGGCGGAAGGTGATCTACGTCCTCAACCGCGGCGGCCGGTTCCAGGACTACAAGAAAGCGTTCAAGGGCGACCTGCTGGGGAACCAGTACGGCCAGTTGATCAACCTCTACATGGAGAAGACGGCCAAGACCAAGAGCTCGATGACGGGGAAGAGCCTGCCCGGCCTGGCCGTCTACATCCCGGCCCCGCTGGACATCATGGGCCGCCCGGTGGACGACGCACCAGCGGGCTACGACCTGCACCTGATCACCTACCGGGAGATCATGCATACCAAGTCGCGGACGGCCTCCAACTACTGGCTGCTGGCCCTCCTCCCGGAGAACTTCATCCTGATCAACCGGCGGGACGCCCTGCGTCTGGGGCTGCGCGACGGCGAGGCCGTCCGCGTGACCTCGGCAAGCAATCCGGACGGGGTGTGGGACCTGGGCAACGGGCGCACCAAGCCGATGGTCGGCAAACTCAGGGTCATCGAGGGCATCCGCCCCGGCGTCGTGGCCTTCTCGCTCGGGCATGGGCACTGGGCCTACGGGGCGTCTGATGTGACCATCAACGGTCGCGTGGTCAAGGGGGATCCACGGCGCGGCAGGGGTCTCCATGCCAACGCGGCGATGCGGATCGACCCGGTGTTGAAGGACACGTGCCTCTCCGATCCTGTTGGGGCCAGTGCGGTCTTCTATGACACGAGGGTGAAGCTCATCAAGGTCGCCTGACGCCGATGCCTTCTCGCGCACCCGGACGGCGTAGGCGGCCTCACCGACGGCCGCGCGTGGGGCTGCTGGGCTTGGCCGGCGGGGTGATCCTGGGCCTCGCAATCCTCCTGGCGCTGTGGGCGGCGGCGGATCGCGGCCCGGCGGGAGGCCGGAACGGGCAGCCGCCGGCGGGATCGGTGGACGCCCGGCCGGCCCCGGTGATGTACAGGCCCCCTACCTGCGCGTGCTGCACGGAGCACGCAGGGTACCTGCGGGCACACGGGTTTCCGGTCCGTTCCGTGGACACGGACGGCATGGACCAAGTCAAGCGCCGTCTGAGCATCCCGCCGGAGATGAGATCCTGCCATACGATCACGGTCGGCGGCTACTTCATCGAGGGGCATGTCCCGGTCGAGGCGATCGTGAAGCTGCTGGAAGAACGTCCGCCGGTCGCCGGCATTGCCCTGCCCGGGATGCCTCCGGGCTCGCCCGGCATGGGCGGGGAGCGAACTGGCCCGTTGGTCATCTACGCCGTCTCCCCGGCGGGTGTGCGGGTGTTTGCCAGGCTGTAACGGCCTGAGGCAGATCCTGCTTCTTTACCCAGGAGGGCATGCAGGGCATAATATCAGGCGGTAGTGTCCTAAGGACACTACCGCTCGCGACGATGCCCTTGCCGTAGGCTACTGAAGGGTCGACCATCCCCAGAGAGGACTTTCACCTCCAAGTCAGCGCCCATGCTGGGCGCACAATCCCGCC
>JANONS010000173.1:0-7563 GCA_031420915.1 Armatimonadota bacterium | reverse complement strand
GAGCGGATCGGCGACCTGACCCTCAAGGGCTTCAGCCGCCCGATCGGCGCCTACAACGTCGTGGCGATGCGCCCCGTCGTGGCCGCCTGAGCGCTCGCGTCGTGCCCGTCAGGCCGAGCGTGGCGTATCGTCGGCGCAGTTCCACCGAGAGCGTGATCTGCGACACACATATTCGGCTTGACTGAAAGTCTGAATATCTGATAGCCTGCCCTTGAGGTGGCAGGATGTGAAACCAATCAGAACCGGGAAGCGAGGCACAGTGGTGATTCCGGCAGAACTCCGGCGCAGGTACGGAATCGGCGAAGGATCGCTTGTTGTTGCGGAAGCGCAGCCGGGCGGGATTCTGCTCAGGCCTGCGGTTGCGGTTCCGATAGAAATGTACACGCCGGAACGAAAGGCGGAATTCCTGCTATCCAACGCGCTTGACGCTGCGGGGTATGCCTGGGCGGTAAAGCAGGTCAAGGCCCTGGGTCTCGACCCCAAACGCATCCCTCACCGACGTCCGCGTCGAACCTGAGACTTGCGGGTCTTCCTGGACGCGAACGTCCTGTTTTCAGTCGCCTACGGGAGCCCGAGGCTGGAAACCCTGTGGCGCCTGGCGGCAGCGGGCAGGCAGGAGCTGTTCGTCTCCGCTCACGTGGTGGAGGAAGCGAGAAGGAACCTGACCAATCCGCGCCACGTGACCAGTATGGATTCTCTGGTCAGACAAATGACTCTCGTCGCTCCCCCCCCTCCGGACCTGGCATGCCCGATCATACTACCAGCAGGTGATCGCGAGGCCTTCATGGCCGCTCTCGCCGCGCGCGCCACACACTTTCTCACGGGAGACGCGACGCACTTTGGCCCCTACTACGGGCAATCCGTCGGCGGTGTCCTAATCCAGACGCCCGGTGAATTTCTCTTGGGCCGAAGGAAAGGCTGAAGGGCGAAGAGCGAAACCTGCCGAATGGCACACCATTCCATGGAGGGTGTCTACGCTCACCCTCTGGGAGGTGGGTGATGAAGAGGATTTCGCTCCTCGTCCTCGCGCTCGCCCTGCAGATGGCCCCGGCCGCGCTGCCGATCCAGGCCGCAAGCAAGTACAAGGCGTGCTCGCTGCTGACGGCCGCGGAACTGGAAGCGGTGGTGCGGACAAAGGTGGCCACTGTAGATGATTCGGATTTTACCGTCCCCGAAGGACCGCGCAGGGGCGAGACGGTCTCATCCTGCAATTGGGTCATGGGCTCCACCTACGTCACGCTGAGTGTCATGCGTGGGCCGCGCACCCCCCAACAGCGGGCGGCCGGGCTGGCCATGCTCCGGGACGCGGATGAGGCGCTGAAGAAACAAGGGTGGACGATCGTAGACGTCACCATCGGCGGGGCGGCGTGCGCCACCTACCGACCGCCTGCCGGGTTAAATGCGCTGCCCGCTGCGGGGTGCGCGATAGAGAGCAAAGGATATGCCCTTTCCCTGTCCGTCCTCGGATCGAACACGACGCCTCATCAGGTGAAGGCTCTGGTAGACAAAGCGACGGCGCGGCTGCGGTAACGAACCTGCAACGTTCGAACCATTGGACGTTCTTGGTGAAGTTTCTCTCACCGCCGCCGGCCGCGACGCCGGACCTCGAGGCGACGCCGGACCTCTGCCAACGGGATGGTTCTCTGCTTCCGCCGGCGCTCGATCATCCTCCAGAAGGCCGGGTTCGTCTGGAACACCAGATCCTCCCAATCCTGTCCTTCGACGCCGATGAGCACGGCGGCGGGCCGCCCATGCCGCGTTACCACGACTCGCTCCCTCTGAGCGACGTCCACGCTCTCTCTGACCCTCTTCTGCAGGTGACGCACGTTGATCGTCTTCACAGGATTTCCTCCGTCGTCTTGTGTGGCGGCTTACGCCGGATCGCTCTCACGTACACTTTCTTCTCATCCTCGTCCACATCATAGAAAATGCGGTACTCTCCAACACGGAGTTCCCAGATCGGCGGCACCGCCTCGAAAGAGGGTGCTAGGCCCTCGAGCATCTTGCGATTCCTCGTCTCAGCTGTCGGCTGGTGACTGAGCTGGCGTTCGATCGCTTCGAGGATTCGCTCCTGCTCGAATGCTCGTACTGACGCTAACTCATCCAGAGTCTCCTCCGAGAATTCTATCACATACACGACTATACAATCGCATATGCATTCCAGGGCGTCAATTACCCCGATGACGCTTCAGCGACGGAAGTGAGCGGGCGCTAATCCCCAAACCCGGTCTCAGTTCGGATCGCAGGCTGCAACTCACCTGCGTGAAGCCGAAATCGCTAAGTTAGTAACCGTCGGTCAGCTACACGACGGTGAATACGTTCCCGGGCATGCAGACTAGGCTTCGAACAGGCCGAGGAGGTCCGCGGGCTGGGCCAGCAACCAGGTCGGCTTCGCGGCGCGCAGCGCGTCGGGATCTACCGTGCCCCACAGCGCGCCCGCCGTGCGCATCCCCGCCGCCTGCCCCGCGCGGATGTCCACGTCGCTGTCTCCCACCATGAGGCTCTCCGGGGGCGCCACGCCCAGACGGGCGGCGGCCAGCAGCGGCGGCCCCGGATCGGGTTTGGGCGCGGGGACGTCGTCCTCGCAGATGATCACGCGGAAGTAGCGTTCCAGGTCAACGGCCGCCAGGGTGCGCAGGGCGGAGACGCGCCGCTTCGAGGTGACCACACCCAGCGTGATGCCGCGCGCGGCCAGGTGTGCCAGCGTCTCTGCCATCCCCGGATAGGGGCGGATCAGCGTCTCCTGCAGCGCGAGATGCCGTTCCAGGTAGCGCTCCGCCAGCGCCTCGGCCCGGCCGCGATCGCGCACCCACAGCTGCATCCGGTCGGCGGCCCGCAGGCTCCACCCCTGTTTGATCTCCTCCCAGGTCGGCGTGATGCCCTCCTCCTGCAGCACCTGCGTCACCGCCTCGCGGATCAGCGCCGCGGTGTTGACGAGGGTGCCGTCGATATCGAAGAGGGCTGCGGAGAGCACACCCGCAAGTTGGCCTCTCCTGCCGGAATTCCCTCCTCTAGCTCTGGCCGGGAACCACCGGCGAGAGGAACCAGTGCTCGGCCCGGGCGATGTACTGCGCGGGATCCGGATTGAGCGCGGCGCGGTCTGGTGAGGCGTAGTATGCGGCGTCGCGTGCCTGCCATTCCTCGGGACCGTCGTAGGTGAGAATCCAGACAAACTCGTTGCGTTCCCTGATCACCCACGCGTTGGGAATCGCAAACCCGTACCGCTGCCGCAGCGGGTAGACCCCCTGGCGCCAGGCCTGAACAAAGTCATCCAGCTTTCCCCTGTTGATCGTGTAGATGCGCAACTGCGAAGCCACGGCTCTCTCCCCCTCTCGGATCCGGCCATGAGGGACAGTTCGCCGGGATCAGGCGTCCGGCCCTCCGCCGGCCTAGGATCCCCGCGGGTACCGTCGCTTCGGGTGCCGTTCGGCTGGCGGGGCGGGAGGAATGCCCCACGCCGCAGGGCTAGGGCCCGGGTATCGTGCGAACATACTACGGGCATCCCCCGTTGCGGGCGGCCGACATCGTGGCTGCCCTCGCGCTGGTGGGCGTAAACGCTCTGATTCTGGTGGTGTCCTGGCAGCTTGGAGTCCTGCGGATCTGGCGAGGCCAGCTGTACTGAGGACTGCCATTATCTTCCACTTTCGCCTGCTCTGGTTGCATACTGTTGGTCTGTCTTGGCGGCCATGATGAAATCATTGCGATGCAGGCCCTTGATTTTGTGTGTCCACCAGGTGACGGTTACTTTGCCCCATTCAGTCAATATCGCGGGATGATGTTCTTCTGCCTCTGCAACTTCACCGACCTGGTTCGTAAACGCCAAGGCCTGGGCAAAATTCCGGAATTTGAAGACGCGTTCCACTCGTTTGATGCCGTCGCCTTCCACAATTTGCCACGCTGGCACTTGTGGGTGATATTCGGCTATCTCCGCGTCCGTGACCGTCGGCTCCCCTCCGCGGCAGGCAACGCATTTCATCTCGGTCAGCGTGTCCATCTCAGCCCTCCTTCAGAAACCCCGTCTTGGTGGAATCGGCCGAGATCGCATTTCCACTGCTCGACCTGTCAGGAAATGAAGGAAGGGCCTTTGAAGCGAAACGGAGCATGAGCGAGCCCTGGCAGGCGCGATGCGAGATTAGTTTGGGTGTGTGACCAAGTAAGTGCAGAGCGGCGCGCCCTCGAGCCGGTACTGGGTGCGCTGGATCTCCGCCCCTAGCAGCGTGCTGATCAGCTGCTGTTCCATAGCACACACCTGCGGATATCGCTCGGCGACCTTGAGCACCGGGCAGTTTTCGTCGCACAGGCAGAACCCGTGCTCGGCCCGCGTCGGGATGGTCTCGAAGCCCAGCTCGGTCAGAACCTCTGCGACTGCTTGGACGCGGCCCTCCATGCCTTTGCCTTCAACGCGAGGTCGATAACGCGCGGCAAGACGCTCCCCCACCTGCTGGAAGATGAGCTCTACCCTCTCGCGTCCATCAAGCGCGGCGATCGTTTCGAGAAGCTCCTGGGCCAGCCAGCCGTACCCCTGAGGGAAGAGGTCGTGGCCCTGTTGCGTGAGGGAACACACTAGGCGCGGCCGCCCCTGCCCGTGCCGCTCCTCCTCGGTGCGGATGAAACCTTCCCGCTCCAACTTCGGCAGATGGTGGTGAATCGTCGCCGGGCGAACATCGAGGCTCCGAGCAAGCTCCTTAACCCCTACCCGTCCCTTGCGGTTGACCTCTTGCAGGATGCGCCAGCGTGTGCCACGTTCCATTGGGATCACCGCCAGGTGGTTTTTACCCCCACTTCACGCTGAACACTGGTAAAGACGAATAATATGATTTCTCCAAGCTATGATTTCTCCAAGCCTTATTAAGTCTAAACTATAGCACCCCTCTGCCGTCCAGCGAACCGGATGGGACTTAACCACCTGAAGTACCTCATCAGACCTCCCTAGAAGCTAAATGAGGTATTTCGGTATCTATAATATCAACTTGACAAAAGATGTCAATGGAACGTATCGTTGTACCTGGCGGTCTGCGGAGGAAGGAAGACCCAATGCCATGGATCACGCGACCCTGAAGGCGGAGCCCCAGGCCCTAGTCGAGCGCAGGCTAGGACCCGGGGAGTTCACCCATCCCGGGAGACGGGAGCATTCGCCTCGGGTGAGGAGGCACACTGAGCGGATTCATCCAAGCCGGGCTGTTCTGAGCGAGCGGAGCGGTCGGCTTACCGGGGAGGGCGGGGAGGCCGGCGAAACAGCCGAAAACGACGGAAAGCAGGCGCACCTGCAGCTCTCTCTTGGTAATCCTGTCCGGATGTACCTGGCAGAGATCGGCACGGTACCGCTCCTCACGCGGCAGCAAGAAGTCGACCTAGCCCGGCGCATAGAGAAAGGGGATGAAGAGGCCAAGCGGCGCTTCGTCGAGGCCAACCTGCGGCTCGTCGTGTCCATTGCCAAGAAGTACGTGGGGCGCGGCTTGGACCTGCCGGACCTGGTCCAGGAGGGGAACCTCGGCCTCATCCGGGCGGTGGGAAAGTTCGACTGGCGGAAGGGCTACAAGTTCAGCACGTACGCCACCTGGTGGATCCGGCAGGCGATCACCCGGGCGCTCGCGGATCAGGCCCGCACGATCCGCATCCCCGTCCACATGGTGGAGATGATCAACAAACTGGTGCGCATCTCGCACCAGCTGTTGCAGGAACTGGGGCGGGAGCCGAGCCCGGAGGAGATCGGCGAGGTGATGGGTCTGGGCGCGGAGCGCGTGCGCGAGATCATGAAGATCGCCCAGGAGCCGATCTCGCTGGAAACGCCGATCGGCGAGGAGGACAGCCACCTCGGCGATTTCATCGAGGATCATGACACCCCAGGGCCGGCGGAGTTGGGCTCTCTGATACTCAGGGAGCATGTCGAGGGTCTTGTGGAGATACTGACCCCCCGCGAGTGCAAGATTCTGAGGCTGCGCTTCGGGCTGGACGACGGTCGGCCTCGGACGCTTGGGGAAATCGGGGACGAGTTTGGGCTGACCCGCGAGCGCATCCGGCAGATCGAGGCCAGGGCCTTGCAGGAACTACGCGACCCCAGCCGCATGAGGCGGCGGAGGAAGTTGGCGTGAGTTCTGCACTGGGGGCGAGGGCGATGGGACTGCCAAGTACGATTCGGGATGATTTCCCGATCCTGAGACAAAAGATGTACGGCAAGCCTCTTGTTTACCTCGACAGCGCCGCGACCTCCCAAAAGCCGCGCCTGGTCCTCGATGCCCTGATCCAGTACTACGAGGAGTACAACGCCAACGTGCATCGCGGCATCTACAAGATCGCCGAGGAGGCCACAGCCAGATACGAACGGGCCCGAGCCAAAGTCGGCGGGTTCATCCACGCCAGGCGACCCGAGGAAGTCGTCTTCACGCGCGGGACTACGGAAGCGATCAACCTCGTCGCCTATGCCTGGGGCCGGGCAAACGTTCACGAAGGCGACGAGATTATCCTGACAGAGATGGAGCATCACAGTAACCTCGTCCCATGGCAACTATTGGCTAAGGAGAAGGGTGCCAGGCTTCGGTACATCCCGTTCGACGATCGGGGCGTGCTGGGGTTGGATGAGCTTGACAGGTTGCTCACGGAGCACACCCGGCTGGTCGCGGTGACCCACCAATCGAATGTGCTGGGCACCATCAACCCAATCAACGACATCGTCCGCAGGGCCCACGAAGCCGGCGCGCTGGTCCTGGTCGATGGAGCACAGAGCACCCCGCACATGCCTGTCGATGTGCAAGCTCTTGATTGTGATTTCTATGCGTGCTCCGGCCACAAGATGTGCGGGCCAACGGGGGCAGGCGCCCTCTGGGCGCGCTATGAGCTCCTCGACGAGATGCCGCCATTTCACGGCGGCGGCGAGATGATCACGCAAGTTCAGCTAGACGGGTCTGCGTACAAAGACCCCCCGCACAAGTTCGAGGCCGGCACACCGAACATCGCCGACTGCATCGTTTGGGGCGTCGCCGTCGATTACCTACAGGGCATCGGTATGGGGGCGATCCGCGAGCACGAGAAGGCGCTGGTGCGATACGCACTGGAGAGGCTGTCGGAGGTGCAGGGGATTACGCTCTACGGGCCGACCGGCGTGGAGCAGCGCGGAGGGGCTATCGCCTTTCGCCTCGATGGCGTGCACCCGCACGACGTAGCCCAGGTCCTCGACCTAGAGGGGATCGCCATCCGGGCGGGCCACCATTGTACGCAACCACTGCATCGCAGGCTAGGTGTGGATGCCACCGCACGTGCCAGCCCCTACCTTTACAACACCCGAGAGGATATCGATGCCCTTGTGAAAGGCTTAGGTGCAGTCAAGAGGCTCTTCGGACCAAGGGAGACTGCGGTCTCGATGCCAGCGAAGAAGGGCGGGAAGCGGACAGCGACCACTCGTCAGCTCGCTCATTGAGTGGGGAGACAGATGCGCCCGGTCGAGGAAGCGCGCACCGAGGCTGAGCTTGAGCCTTCGATGAACGGGGAAGAGAGCCGCGCACTCATTGGGGAAAGACCCGGCCTACCAGGTGCGGCGGTTCAACCGCCGGCCAGGCCGGTCCCGGC
>JANONS010000172.1:0-4576 GCA_031420915.1 Armatimonadota bacterium | reverse complement strand
CGAGGAGGTAGCGCCGCCAGAAGGTGACGTGTCGCACGATCTCCCACACGCAGTGCCGTTCCGGCGTGGGGCGCCAGAGGGCCTGCTCGACCGTCAGGTCTGTCACGTGCTGCCACAGGGCCCCGTGCCAGAAGTTATCCTTGCGGAATGATCGCTCCAGAAGATCCGCGAGCGCCTGGCCCAGTTCATCGGCTATTATCATGCGTCCTCCCTCAGGCTGCCCGCGAATTCCTGTGGATGCTTCTGGGGGGCGGTGACCGGCGCCTGCTGGCAGCAATCTCCTTCGCGCCTCCTGCGCTTTTCGAGTGCACCCCTGAACACTCGACGCACGGTTGCCGATGCACAATACAGGACTCCGCCGAGCAGTGTAGACCTCTGCCGAGTGAAGCTCTTGTGAATCGAACAACCGACGGGCGGCTGCCGTGGGCGAGGCTTGGCCCAGTGGTGGCACACTCGTTCACAGGCTCGCCGCGGGAACAGCGAAGCGCCTCGGGGTTTCCCTAAACGAGTTTGCCAGCGAAGTGCTGGCGCTCGCGGTGGGAGCGAGCGGGGCTGTTCCGGCCCTCAACCGGAATGGCCGCAGGGGAAGCCGGAGGGTGGGGCGGCAGAAAGGCGTCTCGAGCCCAAAACCTTAGAAACCTTGCAACGGGCCTGCGGGATGGATCCCCCCCAGGTCCTCGGACACCGGGGGCCGTCCGTCATGGCCTATTTCTGCAACTTTGTAATCTTGGATCCCTCCAGTGTCAGGTTGTACATCAGGCCCTTCTGGCTGGAGACGAATCCCACGATAGGTTGGTTGATCTTCGTGGAGTCAATGGAGGCTTGGACCCCCAGGTCCGCGATGACAACCGAGCCATCGACGCCCACCTGCCAGCCCTGCTTGGCCCGGAAATCCTTGAGCGCCTTGTCCTGCAAGAACACCAGGATGATGTCCTTCTGCTGGATCCCTAGCTGGAGCCCGATCGAGGCAGACCCGATGCTGTAGTACGCGACGGTCTTGCCGCGGATGCGCAGCGCGCCCTCGCCGTACTCCCCCCCGATCCCCACGCCGGCCTTGATGACTTCGGCAAACACGAGGACGCCCTTGGCGGTCCGGAGGAACTCCGTGGATCCCTTCACTTGCTTCATGAACCGGTCCAGCGCCGCATTCACGCTGGCGTCAATCTCCCGCGCCGTTTTGGCCTGGGACGCGTTCGGTAGCATCAAGCTCCCCAATAGAAAGAGACAGACTACCCAAACAATACTTTTGCCGAATGACCGTGCTCGCATCGCTGTTCCCCTCCTTCAAGATGACATCGAGTGTATTATGGATGGTGATGCCCAACGAGCGAGTGTCCCTGCTGGACCGGCGCGAGGTGGCAAGAGACACTTTGTCCTTTCACTTCGCCAAGCCGGCCTCGTTTCATTTCACCGCCGGCCAGTTCATGGAGATTATCCTGCTCGATCCCTCAACTTCCGCGCCCCGAGATGGCAAGCATCACTTCACCATCTCTAGTGCCCCATTCGAGAAGGATCTCGTGATCACCACGAGGATGCGCCCCTCTGCCTTTAAGCGGGCGCTCCGAGCCCTTCCCTTAGGCGCCGAGGTAGAGATCGAACCGGCCGTGGGCAAGTTCATCCTCCACAGCGACGCCACTCGCCCAGCCGCCCTCCTCACCGGTGGGATCGGCGTGACCGCTGCTCGCTCTATCCTCGTGCAGGCCCTGCATGACAAGCTTCCGCACCAAATCGTTCATTTCTATGCAGACCAACGACCGGAGGACGCCGCGTTCCTCGGCGAACTCCAGCAGCTCGCCTCGGACAACCCCCACTACACGCTCATGCCAACGATGACGCAGGTAGGACAGTCTGAGGCGTGGGCTGGGGAAACAGGGCGGATCGATATGGTACTGATCCGACGATATCTCGACGATCCTACGTTGCCGATCTACTACGCGTCAGGGCCTCCAGAGATGGTCCAAGCGATGGATGCGATGTTCGAACGGGCGGGGATTGATCGACAGAATATCCGGACCGAACGTTACACTGGCTACTAAGCCGTCTTCCTTCCGAAGCCTTCCGCGCGGCTGGGGTGACCGACGGGACTTGAACCCGCGACCTCGCCTCGACGTCGGAGTGGTCGGCGTCGTCGTTGGAGTCGGCGTGGGCGCGGCTGCCGGTGCGGGATCAGGCGCGGGCCATTGGGGGAAGAGGGAAAGCCGGATTTCTGGGCCCTCCACGGTAAAGAGTCACGACGACGCCCTCGGCCTTGATGGTGGTACCTGGCGGCACGAGGTCGGCGTGACGGGCCGGCAGGGTGGAGGGGGATTCTCAAGGGAACGGGCGAATGATAGGATAATTGCGATTGGAAGGCTGCACGGTGGCGGATATCCACCGCAGTCGTGCGGCGGTCCAACACCTGTGTACCGTGTTGGGCCGCCGCTGTTTTATTACTAGAGGGCAACACAGGGCGCGTGTCGTGACGCCTGCGTGGCGCCGGAAGGCCTGGTCTGGCGTTGGCAGTTTGAGCGAGCCGCTCGATCTCGGCGAGTGTCAGCGGCTCCGGGATGAGTGACGAGGAGGTATCTGGAACACGGTGGACGGCGTGCCAGAGAGGCTCCAGGCTTTAGTCAACGCCCTGCTCTTTTCCCGCCTCCTGCAGGGGGAGCCGCGGTTCATGCGTGCGTTCAAGGTGTCCATCGAGGGGAGCAGGGTCACCTCGACCCTCTGCACCGTGTCGGGCTCGGTTGAAGAGACCCTCAGGAGGACTCCTCAGGGGAAGGCGGCCATCGTGCCCTGCGGATGATTTCCCGCTCTCTGCGGCGCAGGTATCTCCCATGGCGGAACAGGGTGAACGCGTGGCACGAAAGACCAGGGGAGAACTCGAGGCCGAGATCAGCGAGGCCATGATGCAGTTTCAACGGGAGCAGATGGGGCGCGGTCCGGACGAGGCCAGGACCTGGATCCTCGGCGACCTGCTCCTCGTCAGGCTGAAGAACGTGCTGACCCCCGCCGAGCGGCAGCTGGTGCAGACACAGGATGGCCGGAAGCTGGTCAAGCAGATGCGGAATGAACTCCTAGAAGCGACGCGGGCTACCCTGGAGGCTGTCATCAACAGGGTGGCAGGGTGCAGCGTCGTGAGCTTTCACACCGACATCAGCACGAAGACCGGGGAGCGGGTCATGGTGATCGTCCTGGATCAGAACCTGGAAGACCGATTGCGATGAGGCCGCGTGCGTGACCCCGACGATCCTCCTGTGGGTGGTCTTCACCCTCGTCGTCCTGGGGATGCTGGCTCTCGACCTCGGAGTCTTTCACCGCAGGGCGCATGCCGTCAGCGTGAAGGAGGCGGCGGTCTGGAGCACGGTCTGGATCGGCCTGGCGCTGGCGTTCAACGTCGGCATCTACCTATTGAAGGGAACCCAGGCCGGACTGGAGTTCCTCGCAGCGTACCTGCTCGAGAAGTCCCTCAGCGTAGACAACATCTTTGTGTTTCTGATGATTTTCACCTATTTCGCCGTGCCGGCAGCCTACCAGCACAGGTTGCTTTTCTGGGGCATCCTGGGGGCCCTGGTCATGCGGGCCATCTTTATCGTCACCGGACTCGCCTTGCTCAAGTACTTTCACTGGATCATCTACGTCTTCGGCGCCCTCCTGATTTTCACCGGGGGCAAGATGCTGACGCAGCGGGAATCCTCGATCCATCCGGAGCGGAACCCCGTGCTCCGGCTCCTGCGCCGCTACATGCCGATCACGGAGCGGTACGAGGGCCAGCGGTTCTTTGTCCTCCGCCAGGGCCGCCGCTTTGCCACGCCGCTGCTCGTCGTTCTGGCGGTGATCGAGAGCACCGACCTCGTCTTCGCCGTGGACTCGATCCCCGCCGTGCTGGCCATCACCCGCGATCCCTTTATTGTGTACACCTCCAACATCTTTGCCATCCTGGGGCTGCGCGCCCTATACTTCTTGCTGGCGGGAGTGATGGATCTGTTCCACTACCTGCGCTATGGGCTGGGGGTTGTGCTGGTGTTCGTCGGCGTCAAGATGATGCTGGCAGACCTCTACAAGATTCCCATCACCACCTCGCTGGCGGTGATCGGGGTCATCCTGACGGTGTCGGTCGTCGCCTCGGTGATGCGGAATCGCCTCCTGGCCCGTCTGCCGGTCCCCGCCCGGGACGTCACCCGGTCGGAGTAGACGGATCCTCCCAAGATCCCGATGACACTCGGCGGCGCGGCAGCGCCGGGTCGGCCGCAGCTGCGGCGGAGCGTGAAACGATGAGTAGGCGCACGAAAATCATCCTGATCCCCCTGCTGCTCTTCTGGGGCGGGCCGAAGGCGCTGGCCCTGTACACCGACTGGCTCTGGTTTGCCGATCTGGGCTTCGAGGAGGTCTACCGCACGCGGCTGCTGGCGCAGGTGACCCTCTTTGCGCTGGGTACCGCGCTCTTCGTCGCTCTCTTCTTCGGGAGTGCCGTGCTGGCAAGACGCCTCAGCGGCCGCGCGATCGTGGGCGTGGAGTTCCCTGGCAGCCCGCAGGTGCGCGCCATGGAGGGGTCGTTCAACCTGGGTGTGATCGGCGGCGGCCTCCTGTTCGGCCT
>JANONS010000171.1:0-1985 GCA_031420915.1 Armatimonadota bacterium | reverse complement strand
CGGAGGAGGCGGCCCGCCTGGTGGACCTGGCGGCGGCGCGGGATCGTATCCTACTCGTCGGGCACATCGAACGCTTCAAACCGGCGGTGCAGCGGGTCTTTTCACTGGTCCGGGAGCCGCTCTCCATCGAGGCGCGCCGGATGCGTCCCTATGACGCGGCGCGGACGATGGACGTGGGCGTGGTGATGGATCTGATGATCCATGACATCGACATCGTGCAGTCCATGCTGCCCGGCCGCTTCGACGACCTGCACGCGATCGGTGTCTGCGTCCACAACTCGCACGAGGACCTGGCGGTGGCCCGCTTGCGCATGGACAACGGCTGCCTGGTCACGCTGACCGCGAGCCGTGTGGCGGCGAAGAAGACGGTGGAGATGGAGATCACCATGAGGGACCGGTCCATCCACCTCGACCTGCTGCGGCAGACGATCCTCATCCATTTCTTCAACGGCGAGACCCAGCGCATCACGGTGGAAGGGCAGGAACCTCTGGAGCTGGAGCTGGCCCATTTCGTCGACTGCATCCGCGGCGGGGCGCAGCCCCTTGTGACGGGGGAGGACGGGCGCCGCTCGCTGGAGGTGACCGAGGCGCTGCTGGTGCGGATGGTCCGGATCACGCCGCCGCTCCGCGTCTAGCGTCTGTGGGCTCCTCCTGGTTCAGGGACGGAGGACTACGCAGGCAGTCACCCGGGACACGCCCTCAATTCGCTGCAGTTCGGCCGTCAGGGCGGGAAAGCCTTTGGTCCCATCGATCTGGGCGATGGCGATGATGTCGAAGTCTCCCATCGTCACGACCGCCTCCGTGATTCCCGGGATGCGCCGCACGAGGCGCGCCACCTCCGCCGGGGTGTGGCGGTCAAGGGTGATGAGGAAGTAGGCCGTCTCCAGCATACCCCCATGCTATAGTAAAGCCGTGATTCCGGGGAAGGTCCCCCCCGATCTTCTCCGTCGCCTCGTTTACCCTCATCTGAACCACCGCCCCGACGTGCTCGTCCGCGCCGGCATCGGCCAGGATAGCGCCGTGCTCGACTTCGGCCCCTACGTCTGCGTCGCGACCTGCGATCCAATCACGGGCGCCGTGCGCCACCTGGGCCGTCTGGCCGTGCACGTGGCCTGCAACGATCTGGCCGCGACCGGCGCCGAGCCCGTCGCCCTACTCCTCACGCTTTTGCTTCCTGTGGGGAGCGCCGAGAGAGATTTAGAGGCGATCATGGAGGAGGCCGGACGGACCGCATCCGCGCTCGGGGTGGCCATCGCCGGGGGGCACACGGAGGTCACGCCCCGGGTGACGCAGACCGTGGCGGTGGTAGCGGCGATCGGCCGCGCGGAGCAGGGCGCCTACGTGCATGGGGCGGGCGCCCGCCCGGGCGACAGCCTCCTGCTGACCAAGGCCGCCGGCATCGAAGGCACGGCGATCCTGGCGACGGACCTGGCGGAGGAGCTGGCCGGTCGCCTCGGCGCAGACGTGCTGGAGCGCGCCCGCGGGTTCGTGGATGATGTGAGTGTCGTACCGGAGGGACGGGTGGCCGCGCGGGCGGGGGCCACGGCCATGCATGATGTCACCGAAGGGGGAGTGCTCACCGCCGCCTGGGAGATTGCGGAGGCCTCGGGACTCGGAATCGAACTGTGGGCGGACGCGGTGCCCATCCGGCCGGAGACAGCGGCCATCTGCGCTACGCTCGGAGCGGATCCGCTGGCGTTGATCGGGAGCGGCGCGATGCTCATCACCACGCCGGCGCCGGAGGTGACCCTCGGCGCTTTGGACCGGGCGGGAATCCCCTCCGCCCGCGTGGGGGTCATGCGACCCGATGGCCGAGTGCTTCGGCGGGGGGACCGGACGGAACCTCTTGTCCCTGCACCGCGCGATGAACTCTGGCGGATCCTGGACGCCCGATCCACATAGCGCTGGCATCGTCGTCGTCACCGTGCTAGCATTTCGTTAGAACTGCATACCGAAGGCTGGGGGAGCCCGGTGGAGCCGGGCTG
>JANONS010000170.1:0-2878 GCA_031420915.1 Armatimonadota bacterium | reverse complement strand
CTGCGCCCGCCTCGGCCACCTGGCAGTACAGGCGGAGCGCGTCTTCTGATGATGTGTCTCCCCCCGCCTTCAGGATGTCCACGGCCTGCCTGTAGGCGTCTGTGGCACGCTGGTTTTCCGCGAAGAGGAGGTAGTGATCGCCCAATGCCTCGAGCAGGCTCACGCGGGCGCCTGGGTCGTCCGCGCTCTCGGCAAGTTCGAGAGCCACTTTCAGGCGGCGCTCACCCTCCTCCATCGCATAGAGGCTCGCCGCCTTCCTGGCCGCTCGAAGGTTGTAGTCGATGCCCTTTTGCGTCGTCGCCGGTCCGGCTTCACCAAAGTGGTAGGCCAGCTCTTCGATGTGGTCATCCTTGCGGGTTCCATAGAGCACCTCCAGGGCCTCCCCGACCTCCTGGTGCAGGCGGGCCCGGCGCCGCACGTTGAGGGCTTCATACAGCGTCTGACGGATCAGGGCGTGTTCAAACGTATAGCCGGTGCCGCGTCCGACCCTGGTCTCCCGGATGAGCTGGAGGCGGATCGCCTCGTCGAGGGCATCCAGCACCGCATCTTCCTCGAGCTGGCTCACCTTCACCAGGACAGCGGGATCGAACTCGCGCCCGATGACCGCGGCGATGGTGAGGACCCGACGGCAGGCTTCGCCCGCCTTCTGCACGCGCCGACCGATCACCGCCTTGACGCTCTGCGGAATCTCGAGCTCCTCGATCTTCAGGCGCCGCTGCCAGCGACCACCCTCGCGGTAGATCTTGCCTTCCTCGACGAGCGCCTTGACCACCTCTTCGATGAAAAACGGGTTGCCTTCGGTCTCTCGATAGACCGCGGCCGCCAGTTCCCGGGAAACTTCGTCATCAAAGAGCCCCGAGAGCAGACTGCGCGTATCCTCCTCTGACAGACGCCGCAGGGGCAGCCGGTAGAAGAGGCGTTCCCGGTTCATCTGGCTGATCGCGTCGTTGAGGGGGTGCTCCAGGTCGAGTTCCATCTCCCGGTAGGTGCCGAGGATCAGCACGCGTTCTCCCCGGGTATTTCGCGCCAGGTGGTGCAGGAGGCGGAGGCTGGCCCTGTCCGCCCAGTGGAGATCGTCGAGGGCAAACACCAACGGGTGGAGATGCGACGCCGCGGACACCCACTGGGTCACCGCGTCGAAGACCCGAATGCGTTCATCCTCCGGTGCCAGGGCCGGAGCAGCCGGCCGGCCGCGGCTGGCCTCCGGGAGGAGACGTGCCAGGTCGTCGGCCCGCTCACCCATCTGCGTCATGAGCCCCGGTCCGGAGAGGTGGAAGAGCCGCCGCATAGTCTCCATGAAGGGCAGGTACGGAACACCCACGTCCTGCTCATAGCAGTGGCCGCGCAGCACCCACGCCCCGCGCAGGTGGGCGTACACCGCCAGTTCCTCCGCAAGGCGTGTCTTGCCGATGCCCGGCTCGCCCGAGATCAGCACCAGCCGTCCCTCGGCGCTCAGCATGCGGTCCAGGTGCTCGCGCAGTTCCTGGACCTCAGCCGTTCGGCCGACCAGCCGGCCGCGGACGATGCGTTCAAGCAGCGTGGTCCGCGTCGCAGGTGCTTCAATCTCAGCGGCTACCGCGGCCTCGGAATCGACCGTCACTATCTCCAGAGCCTCAACCGCCGCTGCGGCGGAAGCGTAGCGCTCGTCGGGATCCTTGGCCAGGAGGCGCATGATGATCGCATCTAATGTCGAGGGGATCGCACCATTGTGCCAGCGCGGCGCCACCGGCATCACGTTCACCTGCTGGCTGAGCACCGTGAAGGGATCGTCCCCCGCAAACGGCTTTCGCCCGGTCAGGGCCTCGTAGATGACGCACCCGAGCGCGTAGAGGTCAGAGCGGGCATCCACCGTGCCTCCAAGCACCTGCTCCGGCGCCATATACGCCACCGTGCCCACGATGAGCCCGGACTGGGTGAGGCGGCTCCGCCCTTCCGACCGCGCCAGCCCGAAATCTGTCACCTTCGCGGCGCCAGCGTCCGTGACCATGATGTTTTCCGGCTTGATGTCACGGTGGACGATCCCGCGGCTGTGGGCGTACTCCAGCGCCCGGCACACCTGCACGGCCAGGTCAATCGCGCGAGGAACCTCCAGGGGGATCAGTTCAGCCAGGGACTTGCCATCCACGTACTCCATGACAATGAGACGGGCGTCTCCATCGTCGATGACGTCGTGCACCGCCACGATGTTGGGGTGACCCAGCTGCGCGGCGGATTGGGCCTCCCGCAGCAGCCGCCTCAGCCCCTCGTCCCCGACGAGTGCCGGCGTCAACGACTTGATCGCGACGGCGCGATTGAGCAGCGTGTCGTGGGCTTTATAGACGACGCCCATCCCGCCCTCGCCGAGTTTGGCGTCGATGCGGTAACGGTCCTTGAGCAGGGTGCCGAGCATCAGCGCCTCCGTCTACATCAAGGCGCGCGTGCGTTCGACGTCCGGGAGGGCGCGGAGCGCTTCGAAGTGAGTGAGGGCCTCCTGGAGGAGTCTCGCAGCGTCGTCTGCGCGGCCCTGCGCGCGCCGCAGCAGCGCGAGTTCGCGGAGGGTCTTGCCGAGTTGCCAGCGGCAGTCGAGGGCGCGGAAAAGCTCTTCCGCTTCCGCCAGGAGCGTCTCAGCTTCCTCCAGCCGTCCGTGTTCGCGGCGGTGGATGCCCAGAGACCTGCAGTTGAGCGCAATGTAATGCCGTCCTTCGCTCCGGCGGGCGCGCTCCAGCGTGTCGTCACCCAGTTGGTCGATATAGGACCATTCGCAGGCCTGGGAGGCGAATTGCAGGACCAGGGTATGAATCTCTAGCTTCGCGGCCGGTGTGTCGGCCAGTCTGAGCCCTTCCTCTACGGCCACACGAGATTTCTCATCCTCACCGATCGTAATTGCGGTCAGCAATCG
>JANONS010000169.1:0-5710 GCA_031420915.1 Armatimonadota bacterium | reverse complement strand
TGGGAACCAATCGCGCCGCCGAGTGTTGCGATAACGAGCAGTTTCACCAACAATATGGTCGTCATACCTTGAGGGTGTCCCGTTTCTAGTGGAAATTCGGGAGCAGCCCCAGCGCTCATTACGCCACCATCACCTCCTTTCCTTGCGTGAGGCCCTGCTTCACTGCCACTCGTAGTTGCGGCAATGCCCGATAGCCGCGCAGCCGACGCAGTCGGGGTTCGATCTCTAACAGCGCCGTCGCGAGCCACCGCTGCTTCTGATCGCTCGTGGTCCAGCGATCGACTTTGCCCACGCGCTGCTCGACCAGCGCCAGGATGGACTCCAGCCCATTCGTGGTGGACAAGCTCGTCCCCAGGCGATCGGCGAGGCCCAACCGATGGAGAGTGAGGGTCTCGAGCCCTTCGGCCAGGCTCTTGGCGGCGTCCTCGTTGAGCCGCCGCAGCTCCCCGTGGAGGCGGTGCAGTTCCGCGTGCGCGGTCTCATACGTGGGCCGGCGATACACCTGTTGCAGCTTCGCCCGCCAGGCGGGCTGCAGCCGCTTGAGCAGGTGGTCCACCACGTTCTCCCGTGTGTGCCACACGCACCGTTGTACCCGGGCCTGCTCTCCGCACACGTCGTGGACCGCGCGGCGCAGCCCTTTGCCGCCATCAATCACCACCAGCAGGCCGTCGGTCACCCGCAGGCCCCGGTCGAGGAGGCCCCGCAGGAATGTGGCAATGTGGCGCGGACGGCCGCGTTTTCTGTGCCGGTCTGCACAAAGCCCAGGAGCACCTTTTCCCCGCGCAGGGTGATCCCCAACGCGATCACCATCGTGTCTTCGGCGAACCGCTTGCCATCGAGCACCAAGGCAACGAAGTCGTAGCGCTCCAGCCGCCGCTCCTGCAGCACCGCCAGCTGGCGAGCGGTGGCCCGGATGTAGCGCCGGGAGGCGCTCGAGCGGCTCAGCCCAAACGCCTCGGGGACCGCCTCGGCGGCCACCCGATAGTCCTTTTGACTCGGCTACTTCGCCGTTTGGCTCGCGATCCTCACAGAGCACGATACTCCGCGGGGGTGAGAAAGGCTATCCGGTGAAGAGTGTATTTCCCGGGATCCCTGACTGCCTTCGCCTCGTTTCGTGTGCAGCGGTTTCTGCGCGCGGCCGTCGCCGCCCTCCTCGCTGACCGCACCCTTCTCATGGAGGTTGAGGAAGGGTTGGACAATGTCACTTGCGCTCACGATTCCGATCACCCGCCCACTCCGGACGATAGGTACCCGCCTGACCATCTGGTCAAGCATTATCCCGGCGATCTCCTCGGCGGGCGTATCCTCCGAGGCACACACAGGATCGGGCGTCATCACGTCCTTCACGGTGTCCCCGACCCGACCCACCAGATCAATGACGCTAACCATGCCTATCATTTGTTCGACTACGTCCGTGGTCATGATCTCCCGCGCTTCCATCCCTACCCCCTCCTCCGTTGCATCACTGTCGAAGCCATCTCAGTGTAGGCCGCCAGATACTCTGGCCACGATCGGGCGAGCGCCTGATTTGGACATTGGACGGACAACGGAGCCGGTCCCTGAATCAGTCCGCGACACGATACTCGCGCGGTTGTACGTTCTTACACTAGGGGGCAGGAGGTGAGCGCAATGGCAAAGATCGATATCGAAAGAACCACTCTCGAAGACCCTCGTTGGCCAGATTCCTCTTCAGCAGCACGGCCGTGGCCTGGGTCTGGCTGGTGAACTGGAACTTCCTGATGGCTGGTGCGGCCAGCACCAATCCAGTGCTGTTCGTGCTGGCGATCCTGCTGATCCTGACGTGGAAGGTGGCTGGCTACATCGGGCTGGATCACTGTCTGCCCCCTTTGCCGGGGACTCCCTGGAGCCCCGGGCGCGCCTTTGACACGCGGCCCGAACCCACAGCGGTCTGAGGCCAGGCGTAGCGGGAATCGGTTGCAGACCCTACATGGACGTCGTAAAGGGCGCCCAGGGCGAGCCGGGGCGTCCTGTCTCTATCCGACGTCCAAATCAGGTTCCGGCCCGATACTTCTGGCGGGCGAATCCCTATAGTCTAGAGGCAGGAGGTGAGTGCAATGGCAAAGGTCAACATCAGAGGAACCCTCATCGAAGACCCGCCGCTGGCCCGATTCCTGTTCAGCAACACCGCCATGGGATGGGTCTGGCTGGTGGTACGGGTCTGGCTGGGCTACAAGTGGATCACGTCTTCGCTGACCAAGATCACCGAGCCCGGCTGGGTCCAGACGGGTGTCGCCCTGAAGGGCTTCTGGGAGCGGGCGATCATGATCCCGGAGAAGGGACGCCCGCCGATCGCCTTTGACTGGTACCGGGACTTCATCCAGTACCTGCTCAACACCGAGAGCTACACCTGGTTCGCCAAACTCATCGCCTACGGCGAGCTGCTGATCGGGGTGGCGCTGGTGCTGGGGGTGTTCGTCGGCATCGCTGCCTTCTTCGGGGCCTTCATGAACTGGAACTTCATGATGGCGGGCACGGCCAGCATCAACCCCGTCCTCTTCACCCTGGCGATCCTGCTGATCCTGGCCTGGAAGGTGGCCGGCTACATCGGGTTGGACTACTACCTGCTCCCGTTGCTGGGAACGCCCTGGAAACCGGGGAGAGTCTTTGGCAGGCGCCAGCCTTCACTCGCCTGAGGCCGGGTGGTGAATGAAGGGAGCGGCGCCGACTCGGTGTCGTTCCCTGACCATTTCGTGGTGTATAATGCGGGATGGGCGAAGGGCGCAAACGCTCGCAGGACAAGGCTTTCGTCCACACGGAGGGGTCGCGTAGCCCGGTAGCGCGCCCGCCTGGAGAGCGGGTAAGCGGTCACAAGCCGCTTCGCGGGTTCAAATCCCGCCCCCTCCGCCACTGACTGCTGCGCCAGCGAACTTCTATGAACGAATCAGAAACTGAGGCGCACGTGTCACGCGTCCCAACCCGCTTTCGCGCGCTGGCATCGCACCTCCGCTTGCCGGCCTGGCGGAAAGTGCGCCACAGCGCCTTCGAAATCTTGAAGACCCTCACCATCGCCTTTCTCCTCGCGCAACTGATCATGGTATCGGTGGCGCAGGCCTTCCAGGTCGAACAGTATTCCATGGAACCCACCCTGGTGCCGCACGACCGGGTGCTGGTGACCAAGTTCATCTACCGCCTCCGGGAACCGGTGCGGGGGGACGTGATCGTCCTGCGGTACCCGCGCAACCCGGGACGGAGCTACATCAAGCGTGTGGTCGGGCTTCCGGGAGAGAAACTCGAGATCAAGAACGGCACGCTGATTGTGAACGGGCGGGCGTTGTCGGAGGGCTATCTGAACGGGGAGCCCGCGGGGGATTTCGGCCCTGTGACTGTGCCGACGGACTCGGTGTACGTGCTGGGAGACAACCGCAACAACAGCGAAGACAGCCGGTCGTTTGGCCCAGTGAAGCGCAAGCTGATCGTCGGACAGGCGGTGCTGATCTACTGGCCGCCCCCGCGAACGAAACTGCTCCGGGTCCCTTAGTTCTTCTAGCCTTCGTCCTCGACGTCGCCCCGCGCCTGCTCCTGCTCCCGGATGGCCCGCCGCAGCGCCTTAGGGATTCCCACCGTCTTGGGGATCTCCGCCACGATCTCAATGCGGCGCGGGACCTTGTATGGCGCGAGCCGTGACGCGCAGAACTCCCGCAGTTCCCGTTTCAGCGCTCTGGGATCACCACCGTCCTGTGGGACGATGTGGGCGACGAGCATCTCCCCGCGGATGCGCGAGGTAACGCCCACCACAGCCACCTCGCGGACCTTGGGGTGCTTGTAGAGGACCTCCTCCACTTCGCGCGGGAAGACTTTCAGGCCACCGATGTTCACCATGTCCTTCTTGCGGTCCTCGATGAAGAAGAAGCCATCTTCATCCATCCGGGCGATGTCGCCAGTGTACAGCCACCCGTCGCGCAGCGTCTGGCTGGTCTCCTGCGGGTTGTTCCAGTAGCCCATCATCACCTGCGGGCCGCGGATGATCAACTCCCCGACCTCGTTGACGCCCATGTCGCGCTGCCCGGTCTCCGCATCGACGATCTTGGCATCGGTCCCGGGCACCGGGACGCCGATGCTGCCCACTTTCCGGGTCCCGTTGATCGGGTTGGCGTGGGTCAGCGGGGACGTCTCCGAGAGACCATAGCCTTCAACCAGCCTCGCCCCGGTCAGCTCCTCAAACCGCCGCTGCACCTCGACCGGCAGGGAGGACGACCCCGAGACGCAGGCCCGGATCGACCTGAGATTGTACTGCTCTACACCTTTCAACTGGTTGATGGCCAGGTAGATCGGCGGGGCGCCCGGGAAGATCGTGGGGCGGTACTTCGCCGCCGCCTCCGCCACCGTGCGCGCCACGAACCCGGGCATCAACACCATGATGTTGGTGGCCGCGATTACGACCGAGAGGTTCATGCAGACGTTCATCCCGTAGACGTGAAAGAAGGGAACCACCGAGAGCATGCGCTCCTCGCCTTCCTTGAGATCGGCGAGCCACACGCGCATCTGCATCAGGTTGCACGCGAGGTTCCGGTGGCTCAGCATGGCCCCTTTGGCCACGCCCGTCGTGCCGCCCGTATACTGCAGCACGGCAAGATCCTCCTGGGCCACCGACACCGCGCTGGCCAGCCGCGGGCCCCGCAGCATTGACAGGAAGGGGATCACGTTGCCTCCGTGCGGCATCACGTCGCCTTCCTTTTTGGCTTTCAGCAGACCGTAGAGCAGCCGCCATTTCGTGGGGAAGAAGTCGTGCACCCGCGTGACGATGACCCCCTCGAGCGCCGTCTGCGGTAGGACCTGCCGGAAGTATTCATAGAAGCGGGCGAAGACAACCGCAAACCGCGCCCCGGAGTCCTTCAAGATCAGGCCGAGGTCTTCGCCTCTGTACAGCGGGTTGACCTGGACGACGACGCCCCCCGCCTTCCAGATCCCATAGGCGGCGATGACGTATTGCGGGTGATTTGGCAGCGCGATCGCCACCCGGTCTCCCTTCCGCACGCCCCGACGCACCAGCGCCGCGGCGAAACGATCGGAGAGGTCCTGGAGCTGGGCGTAGGTGATGCGCCGGTCGAACTTAGGCCCGACCAGGATCAGCGCGTCGGTCGACGGATATCGCTCCGCGCTGCGCTGCAAAAATCCATACATCGGGAAGGAGGGAAAATCCGGGACGACGGGCACCCCGGATTCATAGAACCGGTGCCACGGTCGGCTCACCTGGCCGATGGCGCTCATTATTGGTCCTCCAGGAAGAGAAGTAGGTAAAAGGCTTACCCACCTTCTGGGAGGATTCCTGCCGGGAGTATGATTCGCACGCTGCTGGCCGAACGACCGAAGTCGGCGTGGTAGAATACACTCCGGTCGCGCTAGGCGGGGAGCTAGCGGTTCCCTGTCACCCGCAATCCGCTACAGCGGGGCTGAATTCCCACCGGAGGCCGGATGTCTGAGGGTCCGGCCCGTGTAGGCGGCGACGACGGCCGGGTCCTGCGCAACGGGATCTGATGAACCCCGCCAGGCCCGGGAGGGAGCAACGGTAAGTCGGCGCTCCCGTGTGCCGCAGGGCAACCTGGTCCGAGCCGGCTGCACGGAAACCGCCTCGGGGATCCTCGTCGAGGGTGGGTGCGCGGCCATACGTCCGTCTGACCGTTCCTGGCCTACTTCACGATGGGGCACCGGCCCGCACGCGAAGATCGTGCGGCAGCAGCGCCGCGTACAC
>JANONS010000168.1:0-1558 GCA_031420915.1 Armatimonadota bacterium | reverse complement strand
CCCAAGCGATGATTCCGGGAATCCTCTCTACGGTCCCGATCGATCCGTTCAGTGGCGAACCTCTACGACTGCGCCTCGATCCGAAAACAAGAGCGCCAATCATCTATAGCGTCGGCCCCGACATGGATGACGACGGCGGTCGTCCCATCGAGGGGCGCTTCCGCAAAGAGGTGGACGGGGACATGACACACGTCTCCTTCCGTCCATGAGCACGGGTGCGATTCCCAGGTAAGGCGGATCAGTTCGCCGGAGCGGCCCCAGCGTAGTGCCGCAAGTCGAGTTCCGGATGACTTAGCAGTGCGGCCCGCAGGTGGATCAGGGGCTCCGCCGTGGCCCGGTTCCAGCGCATGCCGGCTTGTTTGAAGCGGGCGGTGATCAAGTGCTTGCAGGCTCCTTCCACCGCACCACTGCCGATGGGCAATCCTTGCCGCACGTAGCTCGGATAGTTCATCCGCTCCTGATTACGTGCGAAGTACCCGCTCGCTTCGGCGCGCACTTTGCGCGCGGCCTTACTACCCTTGCCTTTCGGCGCCCACCCCTCCAGTTCTCGCCGCAAGCGCCAGGGGCCAATATGGCGCAGCTCGTGCCGCTGCGTCTCCAGCCACGCCGCCGCGGCCGCCGGATCGCCGGGATGCATGGCCTGGGCCACCTTCGCCACATGCTGGCACGCGTGGTAGAAGTCCAAAATCTCGACCCGCTCCGGCAGGTGCCGGGCGTAACCGTCCCAGATCCAATGCGCGCCATCACCCAGGGCGGCGATCGGCTGTCCTGCGGGCGCGCGGGCCTGGACCCGCTCACACGCTCGTTCCAGCACGGTCTCGCGGTCTTCCAGCCCCCCGAGGTATTCTTTCCGCAAGCCGGCACAGGCCTCCGGGGAGCGGCCCGCGTCCCCGTCCGGTTCGTAGACTACGGCACAGCGGGCTTCTTTCCAGCCTTCTTTCCGGGTGAGCAGGAACACCCCGTCCACCGCCACCGCCACGGGGCGGGTCGCCGCTCCCGGCCCCGCCGGGGGCGCTTGGCGGACGGCCGTGCCCACCCGCTGGGTAATCAACTCGCCCGTCTTCACGTCCACACTCCACGCGAGGCCCAAGTGCCGCGACATTTCCGGACGGCGCGTATAGGGTACCCAGACCCCCAGCACCGCCGTGCGCGCCTGCACCGTGGGCGTCGTGTTCGCCGGGCCGAGGCCCCAGGCGCGGTCCAGCGGGCAAGAGCCCTCCTGGCACGCCGCGCAATAGTAGTACCGTCGCCGCACGCGCACCCGGCCCTGCACCGTGACTACTTCCTCCGCGTAGCGCCCTTTGTAACGCGTCTTCCCGGCGCAGTCCGGGCAGGCTGTTTTCCGCACCGGTTCTTGCGCCGCCTGTTCGCGCACCAGCTCTTCCGTCAACTCCCGGTTCGTCTGACCGCCTACCGCTTCGCTGCGCTCCTCCAGGCGGGTAATGTCCATGCCGCTCCGCGGCCACGACCGCCGCAGGCGTTCGGCATAGGCTTCGGTCAACTCGCGGATCTTGGCTTCGCGCTCTTCAGCTTCCATCGGGGCCTCCCAGTGTGGGCG
>JANONS010000167.1:0-9190 GCA_031420915.1 Armatimonadota bacterium | reverse complement strand
GCCACGTGGGGGAGGGTCTTGGTCAGGCCCTTGAAGACGACGTCCTCCACCCGGCCTTCGGCGACGCGGACGCGCAGTCTCCCGTCCCCTGCGGGCTCGACCGACACGTCCACCACGCGAGCCAGGATGTACCCGCGGCTCTCGTAGAGCTGCTCGACCGCGCGCACACCCTCCCGGGTCTGACGGGTGTTGAGGACCTGTCCGGTCGGAATGTTCAGGGCCTGTAGGATCGCCTGGGATGGGATAACGGTATTGCCTTCCACTACCACCTCTGTGATCACCGGGTTCTCCACGATCAGGAAGACGATTTGCACGCCGTCCGGACCGGACTCCAGACGAAGCGTCACGTCCGCGAACCACCCTAACCCCATGATCGCCTCCGCGTCTCGGCGGAGCCGCTCCTGGTTCAGCACGTCGCCCACTTTTGTCCCGACCACCGCAAGGATGCGGTCCGTTGGGATGCCCCGATTGCCGATGACGTCCACGCCGGTGACGCGCGGTATCGGGGTGGGGGTCGGAGCAGGTGTCGCCCGCGGGGTGGCGGTGGGCGCCGGGGTCGGCGTCGCCCGCGGGGTGGCGGTGGGCGCCGGGGTTTGTGCCTGGGCGGCGGCCTGCGGGCCGATCTGTCCGATGACCAGGAGGAGCAGGGCGGTCAGGGCGCAACAGACACGATGTGAGCGGCGCCGGCGGAGGAGAAAATTCATAGCCCTGGTTCAGGCCCTACCGTTTCCCGCGGAGCGAACGCTCTGCCGCGAGCACAAGGTCGATGAGGTCCTCATCGGAGACCAGACGGGATGTCCCTGGAGTTTTCGCCAGCGGCGCTGCGCCGCCCTTTGGCGGGGTTGCCCGCCGCGCGGCCACCCTGGAGACACGTTCTCCCCCGCCGGGCGAGGCCTCAGAGGGCGCTGCGGAACGCGCCCGGGGAAGCCGGGCCGGCTGCGTCTCGGGGGACGGAGAGATGACGGCGGGCACGAGGGCGAGTGTGCTGCCCACGGACTGCTCGAAGCGGATCACCGGCGGACCGCCAGAACCCCCGGTGACCAGCTCGCCCTTTGAGGGGAAACCTGTAAGGGCAAGCAGGAGTACCACCGCCACCCCCGTCGCTCCCACGATCATCGCCAGAGCCGAGGGACGCGGCAGCACGGCCGCCTGCGAGGGGAGGGGCACCTCGCGGGCGTGCTGCACCTCCGCCTCGGCCAGCAGCAGCGTCAACAGGCCGCGGACGAGATTGCCCTCGGTGCACTCCTGCCTGGCCCGGACCAGCCAGCGCTCGGCAAAACCGATATGTCGGACCACCCGCTCCTTCGGTCCGGCTCGCACCCCGACGTCTCCCTGTTCCAACGTGTTCCCTCCTCAGCCTACGCGCGGCTGTCCGTGGGGCCTGCCCCAGGCCGTCCGTGGCGCCCAATAGTTACTATCCCCCCGCGGCCCGTATGTCTCACATCCGTGCCCCGAGGCGCAGGATCGACCGCCACTCCTCAGGACAGCTCCGGTCGGGGGCCAGGCGCTTGCATCGCCTGGCGAACGCGTTCGATCGCCTGCTTCTGCAACCGGTAGAAGTGGGAGAGACTGATCCGCAGGCTCCTGGCTACTTCGCGCGGCTCCGCGCGTACCACGTAGGCTTCCAGGATCGAGCGTTCCCGTTCCGGCAGGTTCGCGATCACCGCGCGAATCTGTTCGTACAACACCCGATCCTCCACCCGGAGCAGTGAGAGCTCGGCCTCCGCATCACCGAGCGTGACGGCCAGGGCCGGTTCATCACCCAGCAGTTGATCCAGAGAAACCTCAGGACGCCTCCGGCCGAGGGCATTCAGCATCCGCCCCCGGATCCGGTAGACGGCGAACGTGCTGAATCGGACGCCCCGCCCCGGGTCGAAGCGCTCCACGGCTTCGATCAATCCCACCGTGCCTTCCTGGATGGCGTCCATCATCAGCGCCTCGGGCGGACGCAACTGCATCGCCAGTTTGAAGACCAACGGCTGGTAGGCCTCGATGAGCCGGCCGCGGCTGTCCACGTCTCCGCTTCCGCGGTAGCGATGCCACAGCCCCGTCTCCTCCTCGGGCGCCAGCAGATGCACCTTCTTCAGTTCACGGAGATAGGCTCCGAACACAGGCGTCCCTCACTCGCTCCCGCCTCTCCCCCGCTCCCGCCTCTCCCCGTTCCGCCGGAATTCGTCCGCGAGGAGCGAAATCCTGCGGCTGCGACGGACCCGCCGGTCGCCCGTTAGAACCGAATGGTGTACAACAGCAGGGTGTCGGTCCGGCCGAAATTATCCAGGGTCAACGTCAGCATCAGGTTGCGCGCGAAACGCCACTCCAGCGCCCAGATGAACCGGGTGCGCTCCTGGTGGAACACCGTGGTCAGGGTCACGAAGAGGTCCCGCACCAGGAGCCTGCCGATACGCAGTTGCAGGGGCTGGGCGGCGTCATACTGGATCGTGAACTCATCGAGCCCCAGGGCCCTGGCGATCGTCTCCCCAACCTGTCCAAACAACGCGCGGCTCAGCTCCACACGGAGGGCGGCCTCCACATCACCGGAGGCCAGATGGGCGAGGCCGGACTGGCGGGCGAGGAGTGCCACGATCTCCCCCCGGCTCATCGGTGGATCGGACCGCAAGATGAGTCGGTCGCCCAGTTCGTCAGGCAGCGCCTGTTGGACCTCAATGAAGACACGTGTGGCACCGACCCGGGTCTCGGCCTGCGCGGAGATGATCGGGATGACCCCGAGTTGCGGCAGAAACCGCGCCTGGCCTTCCCGCAGGAAGAAGGTCTGGCCGAAGACCGTCATGGTCCCCCGCTCGGCCGTCACATCCCCATCCAGCGCGGGCGCGCGCAGGGTGCCGCCCAGGAGGACGGCGCTGCCCTCCTTCACCTCGATCCGCAGACGTCCGAGGTGGAGGGCCAGGCCCGGGCCGCCGACCATCCTGACCTGACGGAAGCGGAGGTTAGGACGCCGCCCGCCGGGTCCGGCTCCCGCACTGGCGCCGGCAATCACGACGTCTCCTTCCTTGAGCACCGCCTGTCCGGCTACCTCCGGCGGGTGGGCGGGGTCGCCGAGCGGCCCGGAGAATGTGAGGTCTGCGTCCACCTGGCCGGCGAAGACCGGCGTGATCTCCAGCCGCGCGCCCTGCGCCCGCACCCGTAGCTCCTCGATCCGCGACAGCCGGAAGTCCGCGATGGCAACGGTGCCCGTCGCCGAGACCGTGCCGCTGCCCAGCCGCGCCGTCAGGGTCCTGATGGTCATGCGATCTTCACTGAAAGCCACATCCGCCTGGACTTCTTCGAGCATGGTCACAATGGACCGCAGCCGGATGCGGCCGTCACGCACCGTCAGGCGGCCCGTCATCTGCGGCTGGCGCGGGGTGCCGCCCAGGAGGACCTGACCTTCCAACCGGCCGGCAGCCTCCTGCACCTGCGGGGTGAGGAGCGTCAGCAGGCTGAGGCTGGCGTCGACCAGGGAAATCTCGAAGCGCATCGGCCGCTGCTCTGCCAACGTGCGCAGCGCGGGGTTGAACGGGATGGTGCCCACGCCTTTCACCTTGTTGCTCCCCTCGGTGAGCAGGGCCTGCTCCACGTTGAACTGACCGTTCTTGTAGAACGCGTTGGCCACCAGCGAGTCGAAGGTCAGGCCGTTGATGCCGCCGTTCCGGATGTCCACGGACAGGCCGAGCTCGGGGTCCTGGAGCGCACCGCTGAACTGGGCGGTGAAGTTCATGGTCCCACTGAGCTTCCGGCGAAGTCCCAGCAGCGGGCGCAGGAGATCGAGGTTCAAATTGGTGCCTCCCACCTCCATCTGGCTCTCACCCCCGAGGGCCAGGCGCCCCTGCGCCGCCAGCAGACCGTCTCCCGACCGTACGCTGAGCTGCTGCACGGTGATCACGCCATCGCGGAGCCCGAGGTTCACCTGCGCCTCGTCGATTGGGTGATCACCCAACCGTCCCCGCGCGAGGGTGGCGTTCAGTGAGGCGGTGGGTCGGTCCCGGGTTCCCTGGACGGTGACCACGCCATCGAGGTACCCGTCGAGAGGGAAGGGTGGCCGGACACGGCCCAGCGCAAGCAGGGTCGAGAGGCGTCCCCGGGTCACCTCTCCGCGCAGGTCAAACGTATGAGGGCCGGCGAGCGCGAGCGTTCCCCGCACGGTGTAGGTGGACTCGCCCTCCTGCAGAGCGAGGGGTGCCAGGTGCAGGAGGCCTCGCTCCCACCGCACCGTTCCCTCGGCCCGGTCGAACCCCTGGCCGTTCAGCACAAGGTCCTTCGACGACAGGGTGGCGGCCACGACAGGCGCGCGGGCGCGCCCGCTGACCTGGCCCGCAAGATCCACCCTCCCCGACGCTTGCAGGAGTTGGGGCGGGAGCACGGTCAGGTGGGTCAGGTCAAATCCTCGCGCTGCGAAGCCCAGACTCAGGGGCCCGTGGCGGTCGATCGTCCCCTGTGCGGTCACCGCGGAATCCCCCACCCTCGCCTGCAACTGATCGAGATGCAGCCGTCCGCCCTGCCAGCGGAACGCTGCCGTGACCTCGTCCACGCGCTGCCCCTCGACGCGTGCCTCCCTGAGCGTGAGCCTCCCCCCGACCGACGGGCGTCCCGGCGTGCCGCCGACCGTCACCCTCCCCGACACGCCGCCTGTGACATCCAGCGGGATGTCCGCCGCGCGGGCCAACCCGCCCGCGGGGATATCGCGCGCGTCAATGGCGAGATCGAGGAAGCCCGGGCCCGTCCACCGGGCGGACCCGGAGACGAAGTAGCTGCCCACACCGTCCCGGACGATCAGCCCGGGTGTGGCCAGTCCCCGGCGGGTGACCGTGACCGTTCCTTCGGCCCCGTCGAAGGCGAGCGGCCCGACGTTGCCCCTGCCGATGGCGACCGCGCCGTTAAAGACGGGCTGGCGGAGGGTCCCGCTCACGCGGCCATCGGCGTCCACCTCTCCCCGCAGCCAGGGACCGAACCCTGTCTCTCTCGCCACCTGGCGCAGGTTCACGTCATTCGTCGCCAGGTCGATCGCCACCCCGCCATTCCGGGAGATGGTGCCCGAGGCATGAACGGTCGCCGCATCCCTGGCGGCCACCACATAGGGAAGCGTCACCTCTCCATCCAGGTACCAGAGTCCGGCCTCGAGCGCATCCACCCGGATCCCGCCGGCCCGGCCGCGCCCCATCGCGGCTGCTCCCTCAGCGATCAGGCGGTCCCGGGTGCGACCGAGGGCCAGGCTCCCGCTGAGGAGTCCCTGCACCGGGAGTGTCCATGACAGGCCGGCGCGGCGCAGCATCTCGGGAGTCACATTCCGCCCTTCAACCGCCAGCAGCAGACCGGGGCCCTCAAGACTCAGGGCCAGATCCCCGGCCAGGCGCGCCTCCCCCGCCGAGACCTCGAATCCTTCGAGCGACAGGACGCCGCCAGCGAGGGTCAGGTCCGCGGAGGCGGCGGAGAATGGTTGACGGTTTACGATGCCGCGGGCATCCACGAGGGTCCCTTCCACCGTCGGCGCATCGAGCGGCCCGGTAACGCGGACCTCTCCCCCCGTGAACCCCCGGAGCTGTAGGGATGACGCGGGGAACAGGAGGCGGCTGACTGTCGCCAGATCCACGGCGGGGGAGGACACCACCAGATCCAGGCGCCCGCCGTGCACGGTGGAGATTTCTCCACGCAGCCGCAGCGGCGAGCCGTCGACCGCCAGGCGGAGGTCATCTGTCTGGAGGTATTGGTTGTCGAGCTGCACCACCCCGCGGGCGTCCCGGATGCGGGCCCGCTGCGGGAGCAGCAACGCCTCACCCTCGTATAGACGAAGCGTGCCGTGGTAGTCGAGCACCAGCCGGTTGCCCCAGCGGGTCCCGAGCAGGCGAAAGGTGCCGTCGAAGGTGCCTCCCTCGAAGGCCAGGCGCGGCAGGCGGACAATGTATGGGCCCCACTGGTTGATCGGTGCCCCCTCGGCGGTGAGGTCGATGTCGAAGGCGCCCTGCCCGATCGCGTAGCGTCCCCGCACCGTGATCGGACTGCGCCGGTCTGCCGCGACGCTGACCATCGTGGTCTCGACCGCCGCATTCGGCAGATCACGGAGCGCCACCGTTCCGGTGACGCGTTCAAACCGCGCGGCGAACGGACGCCGGGAGGGTCCCAGCCAGTCGGTCAGCGTGATCACACCGTCCTCCCACGCGACGGCTGGGGTGAAGGACGGGAGGGGAGCGGAGGGCGCGCGGCCTGCGAAGAGGTCGAGCACGTTCCACCGCCCCTCGGGGCTGCGCTCCAGGATCAGCTCCGGGCGCATGAGGGTGACGTGCGTGATACTGGGCAGCGGCCCGCGGCCGGTAGCGAGATCACGCAGGAGGGAAGGGATGTGGAACCGGAAGATCGCCCGGCGGGCGGTGAAGAGAGTACCTGTGGCCAGGGTGTCCTCTCGGGCGACGGCGATCTCGTCGAGGACGATGCCGCGAAACGGGTTTCCCCGGATGGCTCCGATGGCGACCTCCCGGTCAAGCGATCGCCTCGCTTCCGAGATCAGCGCAGTCCGGAGCGTCTCGTGCAGGCGGCCCGACGCGACGACGCGATAGGCCAGGACCGCCAGCAGCAGGAGGAGAATCGCCAGAAGGACTCGTGCGATGCGCATGGTTGGCGTAGTGTTCCGCAGGCCTCCTTCCCCGATGACGGTACGACAAGACAAGGGACGGAGGACCGCCCCCGTCCCTATTCTCCTCCAGTGGCGGAACAGGACTGCGGGTTACTTCACCAGGATCGGAATCCGGTACTCGCCCTGAATGACCCAGTCGGTCTGGATCAGGGTACCGGCGAACACGTCGAACTTAAGAAACTCCGCGCCGGTGGCCGGCAGCCCGAACGGCACGAGCTGGAGCAGGACCTGGTCGTTCCGCCCGAGCGTCTCGAAGATCTCCACCGCCTCCTCCAGGGTATCGCCGGGGAAGGGCGGCGGTTCGGCCAGGAGGTTCCTCAGGAAGAGCTCATCCAGCTGGGCGCCCGTGGTGTCGATGCCTCCCGAACCGACGATCAGCACCGCGGGCCCCCGCGGGAAGTTGCGCGGCACCGGGATCTCGATCACCCGCGAGAGCACCGCCTCGTCCTGAAATGGCCGGATCGTGATCCGCACGCGGATCGACTCGCCCGGGTTCACCTCCCGGGTCTCCGCCACCACGTTCGTAATCACCGCGGTCTCGCGCTTGCGGGAGACGGTGATCTCGATCGCGAGGTCGGACGGATCGAGCGCCACAAACGGGTTTGAGAACAGAAACTGCAGGGCCATGGGGATATCGAGGATGGACGCCAGGGTGAGATCCAGACTGCTGTAAAAGATGTTCTCCCGGACGATGACCTCGGGCAGCCCGCCCGCCCGCAGGGTCATCTTGACCCGGGCCGTGCCACCCCCGCTCACTTGGTCGCGCGCGCGGTCGACTGCCGTCAGGGCGAAGAGCGGCGTGAACAGCCCGACCAGATCGGCGCGGCGCACCACCTGCATCGCCTTCGTCACGCGCTTCCCGGTGTCGGCGTCGGCCACCGTCACCCGCACCGCGAACATCCGAGGCATCCGGCCGAGCACGCCGCGGATCCCCGCGCCGCGATCCTGATCGATCTGTCCAACCAACCCGCCAAGGTTGCCTTCCAGGAACGGCGTCGCCAGCGTCTGCACGACGGTGAGGATCTCGGCGGAGGTGAGCGCGTAGGCGACCCCTCCCAGGTTGTCCCAGGGATGCCCGCAGATCAGCAGCTTGTTCCCCACCCGCAGGGTCACCGTGCAGATCCCGCCGAACTCCACGTCGCCCCTGACCAGGAGGATGCCGACCGGGTGCCCGCCTCGAATCGCGACCGTCGGGACCGAGGTCTGCGAGCCCCCATATTGAACCAGGGGGCGTGACGAGACTCTGCCCAGGACTCGCTCGAGGATGCCGAAGGCGCGCGGGCTGAGCCCGCTGACCCTATTCATGGTATTCGCCGCGGTAAAGACCAGCGTCCCGGGACCCAGCGCGGTCAGCCGGCGGGCTACCTCCGGTGACCGTGCCACCACCACCTGCTGCACCGGCTGTCCGTCGATTAGCAGGGGCGCCGTCGGCCGGTACGCGGTGGGCCACGGGGGGACGGCCGCCTGATCCAGCAGGGGCAGCATCTCCTCAATCGGGGTGGCCAGGCCCAGGTCCTTGCGCGTCTGGAATCGGTAGCTTGCACTGTGGGCGCCGATCAATTTGCCGTTGATGAACATCGGGCTGCCGCTCATGCCGGCGGCGGTCCCGCCGATGCGCTCGGCGAGGGGGCCGAACACGCGAAAGAGGATGAGCTGCTTGACAGCAATGACGCCGCCACCGCCCTGCAGAAGACCGATGACTTCGAACTGAAATTCTTCGATCGTCTGCCCCTTGACCGTGGTCCGGCCGATCCCCCGCATCCCCGGCTTGATCTCCGAGAGGCGCATGATGGGAGGAAGGCCCTCGTTGGCGCTCCCGACCAGGCTGTGCGGCAGGATCACCCCGAGGGTCAGACCCAGCACGAGCAGGAAACGCAGAAACCGCGCCACGCTGATGTTCTCCTCTCTCTCCGAGTCTCTCCGAGACGTCGCCTGCAGGGGCCGAAAGCGATGGGACCCGAGAAAACACTTCGGGGGGAAGAGGCTTCCCCCCTACGCCGTGACGATCCAATTCGCGGCGGTCACACAACCGTTACCTCGGGTTGAGGCGAACGACCACCGCGCCACGCTCCCTGATGACCTCTCCCGGACGGACGAGCACCGCCACCACCGTCCCGTCCACCGGGGCTCGAGCGGCGACGCCGCGGCCGACCAGGGTACGGACGTAGACAAGCGGATCGCCGTCCCTGACGACTTCGCCGGTGCGGACCAGGTTCTCTTCGAGCACCTCGCCCGTCAGTGTCGCCTTGACGTCCAGCACCCGCGTGGCGGCAAGAATCAGCGGCGCCGTCGCCACGACCATCAGGACCGTCGATACCAGGAGGCGTCTCACGTGCATCTCCTCGGGGGGTATACCCCCACTGCGGCCCCAGTATACCGCGCTGGGGCTTGACGCCGCTGCCCTACGTGAAGGCCTCCGGCGGGTCAGGGCGTCTCCCGAAGAAGTAACGGATTGCCTGGACGATTCGTTCTGCGGCCCGGCCGTCGCCGTAGGGGTTGCGCGTGCGCGCCATGGCCTCGTAGGCGCCGGCATCCGACAGCAGACGGCTGGCCTCGGCGACGATCCTC
>JANONS010000166.1:0-1767 GCA_031420915.1 Armatimonadota bacterium | reverse complement strand
CCAGAGCGCCCGGAAAAGGGCCTCGGGAATCTGGAGGCCGGGCCGCGGGTCACCCAACATGAAGATACCGCTGATCGACACCATGGCACGCACGCGGCCGTCCCGGGCGCACAACTGCCCCCCATGCCAGGGTCCGTAGCTAACGCCGAAAATGCCCACTCCCCGAGGATCGACCCGCTCGTGGGCGAGGACGGCGGTGATCATTTCTTTGAGGATCTCGGCGTCCTGCAGGGTCCGCGTCAACGGGACGGTCGTCTCCCCCCACCCCGGCAGGTCGACACGGAGCGTGGCCATGCCTCGCGCCAGGTAGAGGCGAGCGTCCTCCGTGAGGACCTCTTTCCCCGCGCCCGACCCATGGAACATCAACACGACCGGATAGGGGCCACCCGGGCCGGGGAACTCGAGGATCCCCACCAGTCTCCCGCGATCAGTCTCTACGACGAGTTTCTGCACGTCCGGGCCCAGCATGGACTGTTCGTAGAGCCGGATGCTGGCTTCGTAGACCTCACCCATGTGCAGGGCGGCAACACAGATCTGGTTGGCGAGCTGGGCGACCGCCTTCGCCGCGGGCGTCTCCCGGACGGCCTGTAGGATGTCTCCTAGGTAGGCGACCACCGCGTTCCGTTCCTCAGGGGTAAACCGGTGAACGACGCCCCGCCTGATGGGAACGGGCGATTTCGTCCCGAGGTGGCGGAGCGAGGTCTCTTTCCCCACCACCATCTCCAGCGCGGGAAGATAGTACCCCAGCGCCATGTCGGGATCGTAGTAGGCCCGCAGCATCTTGTCCCCGGCGGCGATGCTGTATTCGAGCGCCTTCGCATCATCGTCGCTCTCGAGGAAGTGATAGGCGAGCCGCTCCACGTAGAGGCCCTCCCGCCCGCGATGCAGGGCCTCCAGCAGATGGCCGACTTCGGCATGCAGCCGCCGCCGGCGGCGGCGGTCGAGTTCTCCATAAACCACCTGGTGGATCAGGGGGTGATCAAACGCGTAATCGGCCTCGATCTCGGATTCGCGCGCCGTGAACCCGGGAATGTCGCCGAGACGCTCGGCTTCTCCCTCTAACGACGCGAGAAAGCGGGCCGACTTCGCATACCCTAGCGCCCGCTCGACACCTTCCTCGCTCAACCCGTGCGCCGAGCCGAACCTGTTCAAGATCTCCTGCGAGAAATGCCGCCCGATGATCGCGGCGAGGCCCAGTACCTGCTGGGTCTCCGGATCGAGGCGGTCCAGGCGGGCGCCGATCGCGGCTCGGATCCCCTGAGGGACCTCCCCTGCCAGCATCTCAACCGTCAGCCCGTGCGCCAGCCCGTAGTACATCTCCTGCTCGTCCCAGACCAGCCGCCCATGCTCTACCAGGCCGTTCACCAGTTCCTCGATGAAGAACGGGTTGCCTTCCGTCTGCTCGTGAACCAGGTCGATCACACCTGCGAGAATCCCTTGACCCAGCATCGCAGTGATGAGTTCCCCGCTCTCCACACGGGTGAGCCGCCGGAGCCGCTCGCGGACGAGGAGACGCTCCCGGTTCAATTCCACGAGCAGACGGCTGAGGGGATGAGTGCGATCCAGCTCGACCTCCCGGTAGGCCCCCAGGATGAGAACGGGAATCTCCCGCGTGTAGAGCGCCAGATGATGGACCAGTTCAAGGGACGGCGGATCGGCCCAGTGGAGATCGTCGATGACGAGTAGCGCCGGCGATTCCTGGGTCATCTCGGCCAGCAGGTTGCGCACCGCGCGGGTGGGGCGAACGTCAACCTGCCCGGCCACCGT
>JANONS010000165.1:0-23517 GCA_031420915.1 Armatimonadota bacterium | reverse complement strand
GACGATGGTCCCGACCGCCGGTAGCTCGATGAACACCACGTCGCTCAGTCGATCGGCTGCGAACCTGGTGATACCGACGCGCACCCGCCCGTTCTCCAGCCTCGCCCACTCATGCTCCTTCGTGTACCGCAGATCCTCAGGGTACATCACCGGCACCTCTCCTGAAGCATACCTCCGGTCATCGGGGTTCTCACTTCTTCGATCGGTAGAAGGGGAGGCGCGTTACCCGAACTGGTGCGGTACGGCCGCGAACCTCCACTTCAAGTTGGACACCCACGTCGGCAAGGTTTCGAGGCACGTAACCCATGCCAATGCTGGTTTGGCGTGTTGGGCTGTATGATCCGCTCGTCACTGTGCCGACCTGGCTTCCACCATAACGCAGTGCGTCCCCGTGACGAGCCAGGGCCCGGCCCTCCACGGTAAAGCCGACGAGTTTGCGCGCAGGACCCTCCTCTCGCTGGCGGAGGAGCGCATCCCGTCCGATGAAATCCCCTTTCTCCCATTTCACCATCCAAGCGAGGGGTGCTTCCAGTGGGGAGGTGTGTTCATTGATGTCGTTGCCGTACAGCATGAAGCCCGCTTCGAGGCGTAGCGTGTCGCGCGCCCCCAGGCCGGCGGGGACCAGCCCTTCGGTTTCTCCTACGTCTAGCAGGGCTTCCCAGATCCGTGGTGCATCGTCCCAGGCCGGTCCGATCTCAAAGCCGTCCTCCCCGGTGTAGCCAGTACGGGAGACAAACGCCGGACGGCCAGCGACCTCGATCTCGGGGAGCACGTGAAACGGGCGCAGGGTGTCCAGAGAAACAGGGGTGAGACGATTGAGGATCTTCTGAGCTGCGGGGCCCTGCAATGCCAAGAGTGCCATTGCACGTGAAATGTCCCGGACGGCCGCGCCGCGGCGATGTTCCTCAATCCAGGCGAGGTCTTTACTGGTTGTGTCCGCGTTGACCACAAGGAGATACTGCGCAGCCTTAATGCGGAAGACGGTGAGATCGTCGACAATGCCTCCACTAGGGTAACACATGGGGGTGTACAGGCCTTGCCCCACCTCGAGCCGGGCGACATCGTTGGTGACGAGCCACTGCAAGGCCTCCAGCGCGTTTGGCCCTTCAACCAGGCACTCCCCCATGTGCGAGACATCGAAGAGGCCGGCGCGCTGGCGGACGGAATGGTGCTCCTCGATGATCCCTGTGTATTGCACTGGCATCTCCCAGCCAGCAAACGGTACCATCCTGGCCCCTCGTTGGATATGTACCGCGTGAAGGGAAGTCCGGTGCGCTGCTCCAGCTTGGCTCGACACTCGTCATCTCCGCCGCGCGACTCACACAGCGTGCCCTGTGCAGATACATTCCCTGGTCCGGTTTATCACGGACCCACCTCTCCAGATGTATGACCCGCTAGGGGCGTCAGACCCGTTCGACTACTGGCCTCACGCAACAGCGTCACAACTTCATCGTCGGTCGTCTGTGCAAAGTCCTCATAGAACTGCCCGACGGCATAGAAGACTGTGGGGACGTAGAGGCAGACAACTGCATCAGCTTCCCGCTCCATGCGCCGCACTCCCTCGGCAGGCGCCACAGGAACGGCAGCGATCACGCGTCCGGGCCGCATCTTCCGGACAGCCCGCGTCGCAGCGACCATCGTCGAACCAGTTGCAATTCCGTCATCCACGACCACGACCGCCCGCCCCTCCATCGCTGGATAGTCCCCTCGTCCGCGATAGATGATCATGCGACGGGCAATCTCTTCCATCTGCCGCCGGATCTCCTGTTCCAGGTACCGCGGATCCCCGCTAAGCTCTTCACCTAGGCTGGAATCAAAGGAAACCGTGCCATCGTGAGCGACAGCACCCACTGCAAGCTCTGGGTTGTCCGGCGACCGGAGCTTGCGGGGCACAATGACGTCGAGGGGAGCACCCAAAACCAGAGCGACCTCTGCCCCGACGACAACGCCACCGCGAGGGATAGCCAGCACGCTCAAATCCTCCCCTCGGAAGGGCAGCAACGCGATCCCGAGTTGGCGACCCGCATCTCTCCGGTTTCGAAACACCATCGGTGCCCAGGGAGAGATCTCTAGCGATGTCTCACTTCACACGAGCGCGATCGAGCGCCTGTGCGAGACGGGCGACCCGAACCGCCAGGAGAACCACCCCCGCTGTGAGGAACACGCAGGGTTCCCACCAGCGAAAACGTCAGGGTCTGCACACCTGCCAAAGGGGACATTTGGTATCTTATATCTGGAGTCTAGAGTTTTCGACGTCTTCCACGATAGGGAGCGCATATCCTCCGCCCCTTGCCGTCTCACCTACCTGTTCGAGGCCGAACCTTTTCCGCCGGGGGAATCACCTGGTCATTCGCTAGGGTGAGGGACCGCGGCCGCCGATCCGAGCCCGAGGCTCTCGGCCACTTGTTGCAGAGCTCGGAGAACAAAGGCGATGTGCTCATCGAGGGAAAGGCCAATCTCCGCGGCTCCCTGGTAGATATCGTCGCGCTTGACCCCGCGGGCGAAAGCCTTGTCCTTCAGCTTCCGCTGGATGGACGATGGGTCAACCTCGGCCAACGAACGTCCCGGTTTAACGAGGGCCACCGCAATGATGAACCCCGTTAGTTCGTCACATGCGAAGAGTGTCTTCTCCATGAGGGACTCACGGGGAACCCCGGAATAGTCGGCGTGCGAAAGAACCGCGCGTGTCACCACCTCCGGATACCCGGCCGCCCTGAGTATCTCTACCCCTCGAAACGGGTGGCCGGCTTCTTGCGACGGAAAACGTTCGTAGTCCAGGTCATGGACCAGTCCCACAATCCCCCAGCACTCGGCGTCCTCGCCAAAATGCTCTGCGTAGGCCCGCATGGCCGCTTCAACCGCAAGCATGTGCTTTCGAAGAGTTGGACTAGTGGTCCACTCACAGACCAAACCCCAGGCCGCATTCCGGTCCATGCCTCACCAACTCCTTGCCGGCGGGGTTTGAAACTCGCCTATGCGCTCGGAACCGGGGTAGCCTTTTGGTCTCCGATAGAAGCCAAAAGAAGGGAGAGTATGCGCTCGAGGTCGGTGGGCGAATAGAATTCGATGATAATGTGGCCACCTCGCCGTCCAGCGCGGATGGCGGCCTTCGTTTGGAGTTTTGAGCACAGTTCTTCCTCCAGAGCCGCCAGGTTGGGATCAAGCGCCCGGCCCCGGCGGCGGTGGGTTCCACGTGAAATGATGCTCCATCGCTTGACAAGGGTTTCGGTCTGGCGGACGGACAGCCCGCGCCGCTCGATGGCCCGGGAAGCATCCAGAATGGCCTGGGGGTGAGGTAAACCAAGCAGCGCCCTGGCGTGACCCTCGGAAATGCGCCCTTCTGCGAGACTCGCCTGAATCTCCTGAGGTAACTGGAGCAGCCGAATGGCGTTCGCGATGCCAGACTGGCTCTTCCGCAGCCGTGCCGCAATCTGCTCCTGCGTCATACCAAATTCTTCATGAAGCCGTTGATAGGCGCGGGCCTTTTCGAGGGGGCGCAGATCCTGACGCTGAAGGTTTTCCAGCAAAGCAACTTCAAGGGATTCCTGGTCTGAGAAGTGGCGGATAACCGCAGGAACCATCTGCAGGCCTGACGCAATCGCCGCCCTCCACCTTCGCTCTCCCGCCACCACTTCGTATCCGTTCTCGGTGGGACGAACGACTATCGGTTGGAGCACACCTCTGTCACCTATGGACGCCGCAAGCTCCGCAATGTCCGCACTGCTCACTGCGCCTCGAGGTTGCAGGCGACTAGGACGAATTTCGTGGATTGGAAGGTCACGGACTAGACCTTCATCGAATGCTTCCCTTCCTAGAAGGGCTCCCAACCCGCGCCCAAGGCCCCTCTTCCGTGCATCAGGTGATATGCTCGACGAGCCCAACTTTGTCTCGTCCACGGGCCAAAACCTCCTTTGCCAGGTCCATGTACGCTTCGGTGCTACGCGAGGAAGGATCGTAGAAAGCGACGGGCATGCCGTAACTAGGAGCTTCAGCCAGGCGGACGCTCCTGGGAACAATTGTTCGGTATACTTTATCCTTGAAGAACGTGCGCACCTCTGTTGCTACCTGATCAGAGAGACGCGTGCGGGCATCATACATCGTAAGAAGGACCCCGGTGATCTCCAATGCTGGGTTCAAATGCCGCTGGACAAGGCGAACGGACTCCATAAGTTGGCTCAGACCCTCAAGCGCGTAGTACTCACATTGGATTGGGATGAGGACCTCAGAGGCTGCACTCAAAGCGTTGATAGTAATCAACCCGAGGGAAGGTGGACAATCCAGCAATACCAGATGGTAGGATTCTGCGGTTGTCTCCAGTGCTTCCCTGAGGCGCTTTTCTCGGGCTGGCAGAGGGACGAGTTCAACCTCAGCGCCAGCCAGGTGAGGACTGGCCGGAAGCAGGAATAGCCCGTTGACGGCAGTTTGCACCACGGTTTCGCTGATCGAACGACCTTCGAGAAGCACCCCGTAGGTCGAGTCGCTGGCGGGAGCCTTTGGAGCCCCTAGTCCGCTAGTGGCGTTGCCTTGCGGATCGAGATCGCAGAGGAGTACGCGATGGCCAAGTAGTGCAAGACTGGCGCCCAAATTGACGGCGGTAGTGGATTTGCCTACTCCACCCTTCTGGTTAACAATTGCAATGGTCCGACGCATGGTGTGACGCAAGGTCCGAAGCCCGCCGAGTACCTTCATGGTGGGTTTCGGCGGTCAGGTACTCGCTCCTCCTAAATATCGGAGGCTCTAGACGGTTTTAGGGGCCACGCCCAGGACCTCTCCCCTGGGGATCATTTCACGTGAAATACCATCGGACCCATCCAACCCACTGCTCTACCGCAGAAGAGGCCTCTTTCGAGCGATACCCAGCCGTCGAGGAAGATGGTCGGGCGTAGGGCGTACCTTCTGCACTACTACGATGTTCCTGGCTTTCATTCCGGGACCAGGGGAAACCGTACACACGGCTACCACTTCACCCCCCAGGTGCTCCAGTGCACGTCTGGATGGGACTACCTCCTCGTGGGCGTGGGGGCCCTTTGGGAGAACAGCCCTTCCCCCGACGCGCACAAATGGCATGCAGAGTTCGAAGAGGAGCGGAAGAGAGGCGGTGGCACGGGAAACTACCCGATCATAGCGCTCCCGCCACACCGACTGGTGACCGAGAATCTCGGCCCTCCCGTGAACCACCTCCACGGCAAGAGCAAGTTTGGCCACCAGCAAATCCAGGAATGCAGCCCGCCGACGCCGAGCCTCCAGCAAGGTCAGTTGAAAGTCCGGACGCGCGATCTTCAGAGGCACCCCGGGGAACCCCGCCCCGGAACCTACATCAAGGAGCCGCGCTCCCTGGGGGAATGGATCCGCAGCCAAACATGCCAAGGAATCGAGAAAGTGGACACGGACGATCTCCTCAGGCCTGCTGACACGGGTAAGATTGAACCGGGGTGACCACTCGTTCAGAACAGCGGCGTATACCCCAAAAGCCTCGAGCTGCGCAGGAGTGAGTGCGACGCCCAGCCGAGCCGCCCCGTCCATCAATAGGGCGACAGCAGGCGGTGGAAGCGCCTGGATACTCAGCTACTCCTCTAGAGGGTTCGGATCCGGAGGGGTGGGGGCAGAACCGCTAGCACCAGATTCCTGACCTTGTATGCTGGTACCTTGCGCCGAATGCTTCTCCCGTTCCTTCGCTAAATGCGCCTCAATCTCCGCTTCTAGCTCCGCGTCAACTGGAAGCCCATCCGGCCTTCCACTGCTTCTTGGAGAGGGCCCTCCCGGATGCGATTTCCTGGCCCATCTAGTAGGTGAATTGGGCCGTTCCTGTTGACGGGACGTCCTCGTCCCACCAGCGCTCCATCGCGATCGTGGGGTCTCCCTGGACGGCTGGTCGAAACGTCGACTGTTTACTCGCCCACGCCCAGCCGTTTTTGCCGCCTGGCTGGCTGGTTCGGCATCAGATGGGTGCGTTTCTGGAGGGGGGGCTTGGCCGCCGGCGACCGCTTCCTTCCGCTCCCCGTCTTCGCCGGATGCTGGCTTCGCCCGAGGTAGGACCACGACGCGACGATCCTCCCCTTCCCCTCGGCTCGCGGTAATGACGGCGGGGTGATCCTGTAGCGCCATGTGAATGATCCGCCGGTCCCGCGCATCCATGGGATTTAAGGCGATTTCTCGCCCATACCGGGCCACTCGGTCTGCTGTTCGTCTAGCCAAATCCTGCAACGCCTGTTGACGTCGGTTCCGGTACTCTGCAACATCCAGCTCAATCCGGACGGGTGCTCCAAGCTTGCGCCCAGCGATCACCGCTGCCAGTGTCTCAATCGCCCCAAGGGTATGTCCATTCCTCCCGATCAGCGGGCCGAGGTTTTCGCCCCCTATATCCGCACGGATGCCCTCGGGTCCCTCGCCTGCCGTCACGCTCGCCCGAAATCCCATCAGGGTAAGCAGTTCCTCTGTTACGGATTTCACTGTATCGCTCCGACCCCGTCGGAGAGTGATCCTCACGCGGGCATCCCGGGCCCCTAGCCCCAACACCCCCCGGCTTCCCTCGTCCAGTACCTCAACCTCAACGTCCTCTTGGCGGAGCCCACGCTCGGCCAGCGCGCGCTGAACGGCCTCAGTCACGGTCCGACCGTTCTGTTCGATCTGCTCCATGCGTACCTCCGTCATTGCAGTGGCCTGCTCATGTGCTGGTGGCCCTCAAACGCTCCCGCCGCCACCTCATTCGGGCGGCCGCGAGGAAGCTTGGGGTCGGGCGAGGGCTGGTGCAGGTCGGACGGGCCGCCCCACAATGATGTAGTACTCGAAGATGTAAGTCAGGGTGGACACGATCCAATAGAGTGACATGCCCACGGGAAAGAGTATTGCGGTATACGCTATGAAAAACGGCATGAAGATGAACAGCTTTGCCTGCTGTGGATCGGTCATGCTCAACCGACCCTGAAAGTACGTGGTTACCCCGACGAGGAGCGGAAAGACGAGTAAAACGGGGGCCCGGCTGATTTCCCCGAAGGACGGGGTAAGGGAGAGCGGGATGCCCAGGAAGCTCTCTCCCTCGAGAAACCCCCTTCCAGGGCGAAGCAGATTGAACAGCGCAATGAGCACCGGGAACTGAATGAGCATGGGCAGGCAGCCCCCGAGCGGGTTGACACCCTCACTGCGCATCAAGTTCATGACCTCGATATTCGCCTGCTTGGAATCGTCCTTATGCCTGCGCCGGAGCACCGCCATCTGGGGCGCCAACGCCTGCATCCTTTTCATGGACTTCAGGCTCACTCGGCTGAGCGGGTGGAGGACCACACGAATGATGATCGTCAAGAGAATGATGGCCAGTCCCATATTTCCTGTGACCTTATCAAGGGCAGTCAGGAGCGTACCCAGGAGATCGGTGATAGGGCCCGTCATCGTCGAGGCTCCTTAGGGGACAGGGTCATATCCCCCGGGATGCAATGGGTGGCATCGGAGCAGGCGCCGCACCGCGAACACCGTGCCGCGCGCCGCCCCGTACCGGTCTATGGCCTCTAGAGCGTACGTTGAGCACGAAGGGTAGAATCGACACCTCGCTGCCATCAATGGGGATATGATCCTCCGATACATTCTAATCGTAGCCAGCAGGAGGGGTTTCATCGGTTGATCTCTCCCGCGTGCCCGACACGACGCCCAGGGGAAGCGTCATCATCAGGGATCAGCCCTGCCTCGCGCAGTGCGGTGTGAAAGGCGTCCACCAGTTCCGAGAAGGGTACACTCTCAGCCACGGTGCGTGGCGCGATCACAATGTCTCCACTACCGATGATCGACGGACGCACACGCCGGAAGGCCTCACGAACCCTCCGACGCACCCGGTTCCTCCGGACCGCATTGCCCACGCGTCGCCGCACAGATATGCCCAGCCGGACCCCGCCCTCGTGTGAGAGGATATGGATTGTCGCAACGGCCGTCGCGTAGCGGCCTCCTGTTCGATAGACGGTCTGAAACTCTTCGTTGCTGGTAAGTCTCTGATCCGCCGTGTGGCCTTTCCGCCGCGGCTCCTTCACTCCAGCAGGGACCGGGGGTCAGACGGCCACGCGATGGCGCCCTTTGGCCCGACGACGTTTCAGGACTCGCCGGCCCCCCGGGCTCCGCATCCGGGAAAGGAATCCGTGAACACGCTGGCGCCGACGCCGTTTCGGTTGGTAGGTCCGCTTTACCACGGCTTCCCCCGCCGCCAAAAGACGTTCCAGGCGCGAGTAAATATACCACACACCCCACACCCCTTCAACGGAGTGTGTCCCCCGATAATCGTCTCTACCCTACCGGTGGGGCACCGACCACCGCCGGTCTCAACCAACCTGTGGACAACCTCTTGACAACCCCGCCCTCTCTCCACAGATCCGCATGAGGGCCGAATGACACAACCTTTCCCTCAGCTCGTTGCCGATCCTCGATAATCGCCCGGCACCGTGGGGTACCCGTCCGTTCTCCCCGCCATCCACAGGGTTATCCACACGTGTGGGTAACGAATCCGGCATCCAATCAGGCGGCTGATTTGCCTACGATCTCAGACAGGAGGTTGATCGACTGCAACGAAGAGTCTAATGACTCCAATTCACTTCATCCACATCATCGACCGTCTTTCGCCGATCACACGGTCATCGTGAAATTCCTTCGGCGATGCTGGGATTGGTAGGGAATTCTCGGGGGCTCATAAAACAACGCTCTCTGTGTACCCACTCCCATGGCGATTCGCGAACTCATTCGGAGGCTTGCCGAAGAAGGCCGGACCAGACAAGGGGAGGTTCCGCTCGACGAACCCGAGGTCCGCCTGGCGGTCTACGACTCGCCCCTCGCAACCCCCAGGGTCGTCTCCCTCACCGGAGAAGATTTCGATAGCCTCATTGGCGACCTCGCGGCGCAAACGTACAACTACTCACACGAACGGGGGGGGCGGATCCCGTTCGTCGTAATCCGCGAGGTGGTGGAAAACTTGATTCACGCGTACTTCCGTGGCGGCGTCATCACGATCCTCGAGGACGGGAATACCATTCGCATTTCTGACCACGGCCCAGGCATTCGGGATAAGCAGCGTGCGATGCAACCCGGCTTCACCACGGCCACCCCAGAGATGCGCCGGTACATTCGCGGGGTAGGCTCCGGACTGCCGGTCGCCCGGGAACAGCTCGCGTTTCTCGGAGGGACCATTGTCATAGAAGACAACCTGGACCACGGTACCGTCATCACCCTCGCATTGACGAAGGACACTCCACCCACCGTGGCCGCTAACACCTCGCAAATTCGCCGCCACGATCTCTCTGCACGTCAGAAGAAAGTCCTGCTCCTCGTTGGGGAACTGGGCGCGGCCGGGCCTACCACAATCGCCAAGGAACTAGACATCAGCCACAGCACCGCGTACCGGGAGTTCCGGGCCCTCGAGGCCCTGAAGCTGGTGCAGAGCAAGGAGCGGGGAAGGCGCACGCTGACGGAAGATGGCATTATCTATCTAGGGGAAATTTTCGCACCATAGGCTCGTTGACCAAAGCAACAAGGAGGGGGCTCATGTCCGTCGATCTCTCTTCGGCTGACGAACTGTGGCGGGTGGCGGTTCGCCGTATCGAGGGGCATCTCAGCAAGCCCAGCCTTGAATCTTTCGTGAAGGCGATGCGCCCGGTAAGCCTTCGGGGCGATACCTTGACCTTCGCCGTTCCAAGTCGGTTCGCGAAGGAGTGGGTCGAATCCCGCTATTTGGACCTGATCCGGGACGCGCTTCGCTCTGTTGCGGGCCGGGACCTTACTGTCACCTTCTCCATCGCGGAGAGCACCCAACCCGCCGGACCCCCATCAGCTCCTTCAGAAGATCCACCGACCCCCAGGACGATCGATGGCTTGGCGCTGTTCCCAAAATACAGTTTCGAAACCTTCGTCGTCGGTGCCGGGAACCGCTTCGCGCACGCCGCTGCGCGCGCGGTGGCCGAGGCGCCCGCGCGTGCATACAACCCCCTGTTCATCTACGGCGGCGTTGGACTGGGGAAAACACACTTGCTTCACGCGATCAGTCACCACGTCCTAGGGCTTCAATCACCCCACCGCGTCGCATACGTCAGCAGCGAAAAGTTTACTAACGAACTAATCAATTCAATCAGAGACGATAAGACGCTCGAGTTCCGCAACAAGTACCGTAATGTGGACGTCCTCTTAATCGACGACATCCAGTTTCTCGCCGGGAAAGAACGCACGCAAGAAGAGTTCTTCCACACCTTCAACACGCTGCACGAATCCACCCGGCAGATCATCATCACCAGCGACCGTCCGCCCAAAGAAATCCCCACCCTGGAGAGCCGCCTCCGTTCGCGCTTCGAATGGGGACTGATCGCAGACATTCAACCTCCGGACCTCGAAACCCGTATTGCGATCCTTCGCAAGAAAGCTGAGCTCGATGGTATCCACATCCCCGACGATGTTGCAGAGTTCATCGCACAGCGAATCCAGACAAACATTCGCGAACTAGAAGGTGCTCTCGTGCGATTGGTTGCCTACGCCACCCTCACGCGCTCGGCGATTACCGCAACCCTGGCCGAGGAGGTCTTGCGTGAACTCCTGCCCACCCCTTACACCAAGCCCGTGACGATCCAATCCATTCAACGCGCCGTCGCTGAACTCTTCGACATCCGCGTCGATGAGATGCGCGCCAAGCGCCGCACCAAAGCCATTGCCTTTCCGCGCCAGGTCGCGATGTACCTCGCGCGCGAAATCACAGACGCGTCCCTACCCCACATTGGCCGAGAATTCGGCGGTCGTGACCACACAACCGTCATGCACGCATGCGGTCGTGTCAAAGACGCCCTTCAACACGACGCTCATCTTGTCGCGAGCCTCAAGCGTCTCGTAGATCAGTTACAACACGGTGGATAGGTTGTGGATCGTGTCCACGCTATTATTGCAAGCGGCCAGTGCGCACAAATTTGCTCACCGTCTATGAACTACAGGAGAACGGCTGAAATGCCTTTGCGGTTTGCTTCCTGTCCATTATGCGACTTATCAACACCCTCTATTACTATGATGTAAAGTATATATATAACTTCTAGGAGAAGAACAGTAGATGCAAGTTACCTGTGAACAAGTACATTTACTCAAAGCTGTACAAATTGTTGGTCGTGCGGTATCTGCGCGGACAACGATGCCTATTTTAACCCATATGTTATTCGAAACTGGTAAAGATAGCCTCAAACTGGCAGCAACCGATCTGGAAATGGGAATTCAAACGACAATTCCTGCTTCAATAAAAAGAGGCGGCGCGATTACGCTACCAGCGCGTTTAGTGATGGAGATCGTAGCAAATCTACCCGAAGCGAAAGTGCAAATACGCGTTGAGGAAAACGTACCACAGGCAGAAATTCAGTGTAACGATACGACGTTCGAAGTACTCGGGATGCCGGCGACAGATTTTCCGTCTATTCCTGATCCGGAAGCTACAGTTGTCGCGACTGTCGAGGCAGGATTATTGCGAACGATGATCCGACAAACGGCGTTTGCGGTATCGACGGACGAAACACGACCGTTCTTAACAGGCGTGTTTCTATCGATGGAAAACAGCGAAATCCGCTTGGTGGCAACAGACGGCGGTCGACTTGCATTGCGAAGCGCGACACTTTCGCGCGCCGTTGGTCAGAAGATTGCGGCTATCGTTCCGGCGAAGACGATGCAAGAACTGGCCAGGGCGCTGGGCGGCGGATCCGGTGACGTAACAGTGACGCTGACTGAAAGCCATCTCTTGTTTAGTCTTCCCGAGATTCGACTGGTCTCGCGGTTGATTGCAGGGCAGTTTCCTAACTATCAGCAGGTGATCCCGGAGGGGCACAAACAGCGCTTGCGGTTGAACACGGAACGATTTCTTCAAGCGGTTCGTCGCGCGGCTATTACCGCACGCGATTCGGCGAACGTTGTCCGGCTTTCGGCAAAGGATACAGAGCTCATCGTGACATCGAATACCCCGGAGGTAGGAAAGACCGTTGAGAAAGTGCCTGTGCAGGCGGAGGGCGAAGCGATTCAGGTGGCCTTTAATGCCAAGTATTTGATTGAGTGCCTGGCGATTATGGAGACCGACGAGGTGGTCTTTGAGCTCACGGGGCCATTGAGTCCCGGTGCGCTCCGCCCCGTCGGGCAGCAGGACTATGTGTATGTGCTCGCGCCGGTGCGGGTGTACACTTGATGCGTGAGGTGGTCATTTCCACCGAGACCATCGAATTGGAAGCGTTATTGAAGTGGGCGGGTCTGGCGCGGACGGGCGGGGAGGCGAAGCTGCGGATTCAGGGTGGAGAGATCCGTGTGAACGGCGCGCCCGAGCGTCGGCGGGGACGCCTGCTCCGGCCAGGGGATCGGATAACCGCGGCGGAAGGTGGAACCCTGGTCGTCGTCCGCTCGAAGAGTTGACCCCCCGAAACCCCCCTCAGCGTGCCGATGGCTATGGCGACTGGTAAGCACTCATTATGGGCGGTGGGATCATACCGTGGCAGCCCGTGCTGACGGCCGTTCGAGATATTCTGAGGCAGGCGGCGCGGACGCTCGGGATCGAGCCCGCGGTTTACCTTGTTCGGGCGCGCGAGGTATGGCCACAGGTGGTTGGGCCGACACTGGCGGGGGGCACCGAGCCGAGGAGTCTGCGGGGTAACACGGTGGTGGTGGTGGCGACCCACGCCCTCGTCGCACAGGAAGTCCGGCTCCGGAGGGAGGAGATCCTCGAGAGTCTCCGCCGGCACCTCCCCGAGGCAGGCCTGCGCGAGCTGCGGGTCATTATTCGGCAGGGGGCGGGGAGAGGCGGGGGATGACCGGGGTCGCGCGGGGGAATCCCATCGCGCGTGAGGGCGGGAATGCGCGTGGGGACTGGATTTCAGCCATTGACACCCCTGAAATCCGCGTGGTATACTGACGAGTGGTTCGTAGGGTTCCAGCGACCCCAGGAACCGCGCAACAGTAAGAGTTTGGAGGAGTTGGGGTCCGGGGCGTGATGACCACTCACGCCCCGTTTGGATGTTTCCCACCAGGATTCCGACTCAGCGCAGCCACCGAGGGCGTGGAGCATGGCCGAGACGGCTACCTATGATGCCCAGCACATTCAGGTGCTCGAGGGCCTGGAAGGTGTGCGGAAGCGCCCCGCGATGTATATCGGGTCCACCGGACCCGACGGGTTGCATCACCTCCTGTACGAAGTGGTGGATAATGCAGTCGACGAAGCGCTGGCGGGCTTCTGCACGCGGATTGACGTGATCCTCCGCCCCGACGGCGGCGCGAGCGTGCTGGACAACGGGCGCGGCATCCCGGTTGGCCCGCTGCCCAAGATCGGGAAGCCGGCGGTTGAAGTCGTCTTGACCACGCTCCACGCCGGCGGAAAGTTCGGCGGCGGCGGCTACAAGATCTCGGGCGGCCTGCACGGGATCGGCGTATCCGTGGTGAACGCGTTGTCGGAGTGGTTGGAAGTTGAGGTCTACCGGGAGGGGAAGACCTACCGGCAGCGCTTCGAACGCGGAAAACCGGTGTCCTCTCTCCGGACCTCAGCGGGCGCGCCACTGCCGAGCGGAACCAGGGTGGAGTTCAAGCCCGACCCCCAGGTGATGAGCGCGACTGAGTTCAGCAGCGAGGTCATCACGAAGCGTCTGGAGGACATCGCTTACCTGAACGCCGGCCTGGAAATTTCCCTGGTTGATGAGCGCGTCGGCCGCACGCAGACGTTCAAATACGCCGGCGGCATTAAAGAGCTTGTAAGGACGCTCAATCGGAATCGTGCGAAGCTCAACGAGGACCCGATGTACGTCAGACGGGAGCGCGACGGGACCGAGGTCGAGTTGGCCATTCAGTACAATGACAGCTACCTCGAGCACGTCCTGACCTTTGTGAACACGATCCCCACAACTGAAGGCGGAACGCACCTGGTCGGATTCCGCTCGGCGCTTACGCGGACACTGAACGATTACGTGAAGCGCCTTGGGGCGCGGGATGGTGACCTTACGCTGTCGGGGGAGGACGTCCGCGAGGGGCTGACGGCTGTGCTGAGCCTGAAGTTACCGGAGCCGCAGTTCGAAGGGCAGACCAAGACCAAGCTCGGGAACACCGAGGTCAAAGGACTCGTGGAGTCCGTGGTCGCAGAGGCGCTCCACGAGTACCTGGAGACCCATCCCGCAGAGGCAAAGCGGATTATCGCCAAGGGCCTGACGGCGGCGCGCGCGCGAGAAGCCGCGAAGCAGGCCCGGGACCTGGTGCGGCGCAAGAACGCGCTCGACGTCTCCACGCTCCCGGGCAAGCTGGCGGATTGTGTGGAGCGCGACCCGGAGCGCGCCGAGCTCTTTATCGTGGAAGGGGAGTCGGCGGGCGGATCGGCCAAGCAAGGCCGCGACCGGCAGTTTCAGGCTATCCTGCCGATCCAGGGGAAGATCCTGAACGTGGAGAAGGCGCGGCTGGACAAGGTGCTGGGCCACGAAGAGATCCGCGCCATCATCACCGCGCTGGGCACGGGCATCGGCGTGGAGTTTGATCTCAACAAACGCCGGTACGGGAAGGTCATCCTGATGGCGGACGCGGACGTGGATGGCTCCCATATCCGGACCCTCCTGTTGACGTTCTTCTACCGGCACATGCTGACGTTGATCGAACGCGGCAAGGTGTACATCGCGCAGCCGCCGCTCTACCTGATCAAGACAGGTAAGGAGCGGAAGTATGCCTATGCGGACGAAGAGCGGCAGGTGGTCGTGCGCGAGCTGGAGGCCCGGGGACAGAAGATGGAGATCCAGCGGTACAAGGGCCTGAGCGAGATGAACCCCGAGCAGTTGTGGGAGACCACCATGGATCCCAAGACGCGGACCCTGAAGCGGGTGGAAATCACCGAAGCGAAGGAAGCCGCGGACCATCTCTTCTCGACGCTGATGGGGGAAGAGGTTGAGCCCCGCCGGCAGTTCATCATTCAGTATGCCCGGGAAGTCCGCCACCTGGATATTTGATGGCTCCTGGAGGACGATCGTCGCGACGGACGCCAGCCCCCCGAGGCGTCCGTCGCCGTTTGGGGTGAACCGATGGCCCTAGAGGAACGGATTATTTCGCAGGCGATCGAGGAGGAGATGAAGGTCTCCTACCTCGACTACGCCATGTCGGTGATCGTCAGCCGGGCGCTGCCGGATGTGCGGGATGGGTTGAAGCCCGTGCAGCGCCGCATTCTCTATGGGATGTCGGAACTCGGGCTGCGCGCCGACACCGCCCACAAGAAGGCCGCCCGCATCGTCGGCGACGTGATGGGGCGGTACCACCCGCACGGCGACGTCCCGATCTACGAAGCGCTGGTGCGGATGGCGCAGGCGTGGTCGTTTCGCTACCCGCTTGTGGATCCCCAGGGAAACTTCGGCAGCATCGACGGCGACCCGCCGGGAGCGATGCGGTACACGGAGGCGCGGCTCTCGCGCATCGCCATGGAGCTGCTGGCGGATATCGACAAGGACACTGTGGACTTCGTCCCCAACTTCGATGAGTCGGTCCGCGAGCCGGTCGTCCTGCCGGCGAAGGCGCCTAACCTCTTGATCAATGGGGCCAGCGGTATCGCCGTGGGCATGGCCACCAACATTCCGCCACACAACCTGGGGGAAATTGTAGATGGCCTCGTGGCGCTCATCGATCAGCCAGACCTCGATGCGGAGGGGCTGCTGAAAATCGTCAAGGGCCCCGACTTCCCGACCGGGGGGCTGATCCTGGGGCGAGAGGGCATCAGGGCGGCGTACACCACGGGGCGGGGCAGCATCATTGTGCAAGCGAAGGTCGACACCGAAGAACTGCGAGGGGGGAAGACCGCCATCGTGGTCACCGAGGTGCCCTACATGGTGAACAAGTCGGCGTTGGTCCAGCGCATCGCCGATTTGGTGCGGCTGCGGAAATTGAACGGCGTGGTCGATCTGCGGGATGAATCCGATCGGCGGGGGATGCGGATCGTCATCGAACTGCGGCGCGACGTCAACCCCGAGATTGTCCGCAACCAGCTCTTCAAGCACACACAATTGCAGACCACCTTCGGGGCGATCATGCTCGCCCTGGTGGACGGTGTCCCCCGGGTCCTCGGGCTGAGGGACCTGCTGGAGCCCTACCTCGTCCATCGTCGCGCGGTTGTCGTCCGCCGGACGCGCTTCGAGCTGGCGCGGGCCGAGGCGCGGGCCCATGTGCTGGAAGGCTTAAAGATCGCGCTGAAGCAGCTCGACGCGGTGATCGCCCTGATCCGCAAGGCGAAGGATGTGGCGGCGGCGAGAACGGGGCTGATGAAGGAGTTTAAGCTCAGCGAGGAGCAGGCGAACGCCATCCTTGAGTTGCGCCTGCAGCGGTTGACCGCGCTGGAGCGGGAAAAGGTTGAGGAGGAGTACAAAGCGCTGTTACAGGAAGTCGCCCGGTACCGCGAGATGCTGGCAGACGTCGAATCCCCGCGGCCCAAGATGATCATGGCGGCCATCCGGGATGAGCTGCTGGGGGTCAAGGAACGGTTTGCCGATGCGCGGCGGACCAGGATCGTCAGCAAGGAAGCGGAGACGTTTGAGGCGGAGGACCTGATCCCGGACGTCGACGTCGTCATCACGCTGACGAGGAACAACTACATCAAGCGGTTGCCTCTGGAGACCTACCGCTTACAGCGGCGTGGAGGGCGCGGTGTCGTGGGAGCCACCCCGCGCGAAGAGGATGTGGTGGAGCACCTGGTCGTCACCACCAACCACGCGTTCCTCCTGATCTTCACCAATCGGGGGAAGGTCTACCGGATGAAGGCCCATGAGATCGCCGAGGCCGGGCGCACCGCCCGCGGCATCGCGATCGTGAATTTAATCACCGTCGCCCAGCGCGAGCGGGTCACCGCTATCATCCCGCTCCGGTCGTTTGAAGAGGATGGCGACCTCTTCATGGCGACGCGCAGCGGCTATGTGAAGAAGACGGGACTCATGGAGTTCATCAACGCGAAGCGTGCGGGCATCTTTGCCATCACATTCGGAGGGGAGGACGAACTCGTGGGCGTCCGTTTCATCCAGGAGGACGCCGAAGTCGTCCTGGCGACCCGGCTGGGGAAGGCGATCCGCTTTAAGGCCGGTCAGGTGCGGGAGATGGGACGCACGGCGCGGGGCGTGCGAGGGATCCGCCTGCGGGCGGGAGACGGCGTGGTGGGTCTGGCAGACACCCGGGAGGGCGAAACGCTCCTCACCCTCACGGAGCGTGGGTTCGGCAAACGGACCCGGTTTGACCACTACCCGGTGAAGCGGCGGGGAGGGATGGGGGTTATCAACACGAAGGTGACCTCGCGGACGGGACAGGTGATCGGGGTGCGCCCGGTGGATGAGGACGACGAGGTGCTGATCATCTCCGGACGGGGGCAGGTCATCCGCACGGCGGCCGGGGAGATCCCCATCTTCGGCCGCGCTGTCCAGGGCGTGCGTTTGAAGAAGGTGGACGAGGGAGATCATCTCGCTGCGGTCGCGACGATCAGCAAAGAGGAATGAACGGTGACCTTCAAAGAGGAATGAAATGTGGACCAGGTGGGTGCGGGCCTTCGCGGTGTTGTCGGGGACGGTGCTCGTGCACGAGCTCGCGCACGCGGTAGCGGCGTGGCGCATGGGTGGCAGAGTGCAGGAGGTGGCGGTCGGCTTTGGTCCCCCCCTGCTGAAGCGCCGCGTGGGCGGCACGACGATCAGCCTGCGCCCCCTGCTGGTCGGCGGATTCGCCGCCATCGATGTCGATGCGCTCCCGCCGGCGCGGCGGATTCCGGTCCTTCTGGCTGGGCCGTTTGCCAACCTCCTCGTGGGGCTCCTTCTCCTGCCGCGGAGCGTGGCCCCGGAGACCCTGCGGGCGATCGCCGGTCCCCGCCCGGCGCGGATGCAACTCGCCGGGGTCGTCGGAGCCATGGCCCTGCTTCTGCGCGCCGGCGATCTCTCCGCCCTGAGGTTCCTGGCCGCGCAGATCAATCTCAGCGTGGGGCTGGCGAACCTTCTGCCGCTGATGCCGCTCGACGGGGGTCACCTGGCCCTGGCCAGCATGGAAGCCAAAGGTGTTCCGGCGGCGCGGCGGGATCTGTACCGTCACACCACCGCGCTCCTCTTCTTCTGGCTGCTGGTGCAGGTGCTGATCAGTGATCTCCGCCGCCTCAAGGCTCCCCGTGGCTCCGCGCTGGCGTAGCCAGCGCGCCGGCTGAACCCGATCGGGTGACGCCGCGCCGGCGCCAACCCCCTCGCGTATGCACGTTCGAACGCTTCCGCTGTCGGCGACACCGCCCGCCCTCAATCCTCTTGCGGCGCTGCCCGCGGAGTGGGACGCATGGGCGGAAGAGCCTGCACACCAGGTACTGGTGGAAGAGGCCGGCGCGGTGGTCGGCGCCCTGCACGTCGCGCTGGTGAGCGCCACCGAAGCGTGGCTGGAGGGGCTGCGCGTCCGTGGCGACCGTCAGGGAGGGGGCGTCGGTCGCCGTCTGGTCATGGAGGGGGAAGCGCTGGCCAAGGGCTACGGGGCCCGCATCGCCCGCACAGCCGTCCCTGCGCATGAGTACGCGGCCCAGGCGGTCGCGGAGCGGGCGGGGTTCCGCCCGGTGGCCCGCGCGGTGGTGCATGAGGTGCCGATCGGCGAAGGGCCCATCGACGTACCCTACGATGCGCGCGTGCGCGGGCTGAAGGTCAGCGAGGCCCCGGCGGTCACCGCCCGGCTCCGCGCGGGTGACACGCTGCACGCCTGGCAGGGCCTGCTGCCGCTGGGCTGGCGTTTCCGCGCGCTGCTCCCGGAGATCGTGAACGGGCTCATCCGCGACGGGCGGGCGCTGCAGGCAGGCGAGGCGGTGGAGGGGGTGGCCCTGTATGCGATCCGAAGCGACGCGGCGGTGATCTTTCTGCTCGAAGGGAGTCCTCCACAGATGGACGCGCTCGTGGGGACGGTGGCGGAGCGCGGACGGGGTCAAGGAGCCCGCCGGCTGGTGCTCTTCGCTCCTGATGATCGCGCGCTGCGGGCGGCCGGACCGGGGGGACGACCGCACCCCTGGTGTCCCGATGGGCTGGTGCTGGTGGAGAAGCCCCTCTGACGGTGGTCAGCCTGACTCCTCAAGACGCCGGTCACCTCATCTACCTTCACGATGCCTACGCGGCCGAGGTGCAGACGGTCGTCCTGGAGGCCAGCGAAGGCCGGATTCGCCTGCGGGAGACGCTCTTCTACCCCGGTGGGGGCGGGCAGCCAGCAGACCGCGGGTGGGTGCGGTGGGAGGGCGGCGAAGTTCCTGTAGTGGGCCACCATCATGACGGCGAGCGCCTCTGGCACGAGGTCGGCGGCGTTCCCCCGCCTGCCGCCACAGGTGTGCGCGCGGCGCTGGACTGGGCCCATCGGTATGCGGTGATGCGACACCACTCGGCCATGCATGTGCTGAGTGGGGTTGTCTACCACCTCTTTGGGTCGGCTGTGACCGGTGGGCAAATCTATGCCGATCGCGCCCGGATGGACTTTGCGCTGGAAGACCTGAACCGCGATCGGGTCGCCGCGATCGAGGCAGAGGCCAACCGGATCATCCAGGAGGGTCGGCCGATCGTGGTGCGCTTCATCCCACGCGCGGAGTTCGAGCGGCACGATCTGGTGCGGACGGCCAGGAACCTCGTGCCGGCGCACCTGGACACAATCCGCATCGTGGAGATCGAGGGGTTCGATGCGCAGGCTGACGGGGGGACGCACGTCCGAGACACGCGGGAGATTGGCATGCTGCGCGTTGTGAAGACGGAGAATAAAGGGAAGGCGAATCGGAGGTTGGAGATCGCCCTGTCCGTGTGAGGCGTGAGGCTGTCGCTGGCCCGCGCGGCGAGGGCGTCAGGAGGAGGCAAGCATGGATCCAGAGGTGGCAGCGATGCATGAGGTGATCGAGGATCTGCGGGTGCAACTCTTCAAGACGGTGGAGTCGCTCGATGAGGCCGGTCTCAATCGGACGTTTCCCGGCTTGCAGAATACGATCGGGATCCTGCTGCGGCACGTGGCCGGCTCGGAGGGCTATTGGGTCGGCGGGGTGGTCGGCGGCGGCTCTCTTGAACGGAACCGGGACGCCGAATTCACCCACGAGCCCCTGACGAAGGAGACGCTCCTCGAGGGGCTGCGGCGCACCCGGGCGGCCACCGAACGGGTGCTGGCAGGGCTCCGGGCCGGGGACCTGCAGATGCTGGTGGAGGTGCAAGGGGCAAGGGGCGCCCGGAAGGCGACGAAGGCCTGGGCCATTCTGCACGCCACTCAACACCTGGCCTATCACCTGGGGCAGATCCGTCTGATGGCGACGCTGGCCCGGCACCCACGGGATGGCACGCCGGGCTAGACCGCTCCTGCTGCGCTCGGAGCCGGCGCCGGACGTGCACGCCCGGCTGGTGCGCATCGCGGCAGCGCTCGATTTCAGGCACATCGCTCCTGGGCGATTGGCCTGCGTCCGCACATACGGCTCGCGGGCCAATGCGCTGGCGCGGATCTCAGGACTCCCTCTGCTGTTTCAGCAGGCCCTCAACCGGCGCGCGCACTATGTGGTCGAGCTCATGATGCCGGCGTTCGGCCGGCTCTCCCGTGCGCAGCAGGACCGCGTGCTGATCCATGAACTCCTGCACATCCCCGCCACCTTCTCCGGCGGCCTGCGGTCCGAGGGATCGACCCCGCTCCGCACCCATCACACCGTGAACCGCCTCTATCGCGTATTCCTCAAGAACCGCAGCGCCAGCCGAGCACCCGGACGCAGCGGCCGGAAACAGCCCTAAACCGTGCCGATAGTGGATGTAGTAGGATAGCCCTGTGGGAAATAGGGAAGGGACGCCAAAGATGGGCACATTTCGGCACCCGATTCGGGTCGGACGCCTCGACGGCACCACCTTTGAGACACTTGAGGCGCTCGTGGACACCGGGGCGACGTGGAGCTGGATTCCCCGCCCCATCCTCGACCGGCTGGGCATCCACGCAACCGATCGTCGACGATTGCAGATGGCAAGCGGCCAGATCGTCGAGCGCGACTCCGGCTGGGCGCTGATTACCGCCGCCGGCGTGACGGTGCCGACCATCTGCATCTTTGGGGATCCCGAGTCGATACCGCTCCTGGGTGCAGTCACGCTTGAGGAATGCAGCCTCGCTCCCGATCCCGTGCGGCAACGCCTCATCCCCGTGGTCGGGCTCGCCCTGTCCGGCGCGCGACTCTAGCGTTCCAGGGACTTCAGCGCTAGACGCGAGGCGATGCGCGAGGCGGTTCCGTCGCTGGATACCGCAGGAAGATGAGGGCGCCCACCCCCGTGGCGAGGGCTGCGAGCAGGAGGGCGGCTCGAAGCCCGGTGGCAGCGGGCGGTGCCTGGCCCAGCCAGCCGAGGAGGCCGCCGAGCGTTGCGGCCGCCAGACTGGTGGTGGCGTTGAAGATCAATCCCTGAAAGGCGAAGAACATTCCCTCCACCCGTCCACCTCCCGCGCGGGCGTGGTCCTCGGCGATCTCGGCGAGCAAGGCATTCGGCAGGATGAACAGCGCGGCGATAGCGGGCCCCGCCAGCATCAGGAGGATGTACCCCTGTGTGACCGGCGAGACCGGCATGGGCCATCGGCCCAACCCTGCGGCGAGGAATAACTCCGCGGCCAGGGCGAGCATCGCGGTGAGCATGATGCGCCGCGGCCCAAAGCGGCGAACGGCGAGTGTGGCGGCAGGTAGTGTGAGGATCGTCGCCCCGAGGCTGAGGGCGAGGACACGTCCGACCGCGGACGCCGGCAGGCCCATCAGCCCTGTCACCATCAGGGCCAGGGACAGATTGACCATGCTGAGCCCGAACCACATCGTGGCGATCCCCAGCGCGTAGATGCGGAAGCGTGGGTCGCTGAACACACTTCGCAGGACCCATCGAAATGGCCGCGCGGGTGTCGTCGGGATGGTTTCGCGGACGGCGAAGGCGGGCAGGAGCATGGCCGCGAGGGCGACCGGCGCCAGGATGAGGCCCATGCGTCCGAAGCCGACACGGGTCGAGAGCCATGAGGACGCGACGAACGCCGTGCCGATCCCGGCCAGGTTGAAGGCCGCCATGAGCGAGGACATCGCGACGCGTCCTTCCCCTCCAGACGTGATCTCCGGCAGCAAGGCGGTGTAGGGATTGAGGACCATCGTGTAGAGGAAGAAGAAAAGGCCAAGGATGATCGTGAGGTAGAGGGCGTTGGCGGACGCCGGCCCTTCGACCGGGGGACGCCAGAGCAGGACGAAACAGATCGCCAGAAGAGGCGAGGCGACCAGGATGAACGGGCGACGCCTTCCCCAGGGAGTGCGAAGACCGTCGCTCCAGTGGGCGACGAGTGGATCGGCGACGGCGTCGACGATCCGTCCGGCGGCCATCGCCAGCCCGACCACGGCGGGGGTGACGCGCGTGACAAGCGGCTGGCCCGGCGGCGGCGCGTAGAAGAAGAACATCCACAGGAGGACGGTCTGCTGGAGCACGCTGGCCCCGAATCCGCCAGCGGCATACAGCAGACGAGCGGCGGGGCGGAGGGCGGGCATGGGGTGCACATTCTCTACCCAGCCTCGCCCGGCCTGTTGGGGGCGGCTATAATGGCGGCAATGTTGCGCTTTCTGACCGCGGGCGAATCGCACGGGCGAGCGCTGGTGGCGATCCTCGAGGGGATGCCCGCCGGTCTGGCGCTGAGTGAGGATGACATCGCGGTGGAGATGGCCCGCCGGCAGTTCGGGTACGGGCGCGGCGGCCGGATGCAGATCGAGCAGGATCGCGCCGAGATTGCCTCCGGCGTGATGCGGGGCGAGACGATCGGGGCGCCGATCGCGCTGTGGATCCAAAACCGCGACTGGCGCAAGGACGAACCCGACATCACGCGGCCGCGCCCCGGGCACACCGATCTGGTCGGCGCGCAGAAGTACGGGTTTCGCGACGTGCGGCGGGTACTGGAGCGCAGCAGCGCGCGGGAGACGGCGGCCCGAGTGGCGGTAGGCGCCATCTGCCGCAAATTCCTCGGCGAGTTCGGCATCCAGTTGATGAGCCACGTCACCGAGATCGGCGGGGTCAGCATCCACGAGCGTCCGAAGCGGTGGGAGGAGATCCCCGAGCGCGCCGCGGCCAGTGCGGTGCGCTGCGTCGATCCACAGGCGGAACAGGAGATGAAGGCGGCGATCGATGCCGCCGGGGAGCGGGGCGACACGCTGGGGGGCGTCTTCGAGGTCGTCGCCCTGGGTGTGCCGCCTGGCCTCGGCTCGTACGTGCACTGGGACCGGAAGATCGACGCGCGGCTGGCGGCGGCGCTGATGTCGATCAACGCGATCAAAGGGGTCGAGGTCGGGCTCGGGTTTACCGCCGCGCGGACGCCCGGCTCTGACGCGCATGATGAGATCTTCTACAGTCGCGAGCGGGGCTTCTACCGGGGTAGCGATCGTTCCGGCGGGACGGAGGGGGGGACCACGACCGGCGATCCTCTCGTGGTGCGCGCGGCGATGAAACCCCTCTCCACGCTGCGGACGCCGCTGCGCTCCGTCGACCTGATCACCAAAGAGCCGGTAGAGGCGGCGGTGGTCCGGGCTACCGCCGCGGGACTGCTCGACGA
>JANONS010000164.1:0-4939 GCA_031420915.1 Armatimonadota bacterium | reverse complement strand
GCCTCGAACGAACCCGAGGCAACGACTGAGAGCGCGTACTTATGCTGCCACCTATCGAGCCTTCCCAGGTAGCCTAGACGGCACAGGCGCGTCGGGGTGGCCTCGATCCGAGCGCGCTACTCGGACGTTGTCCAGGGCATGTGCGGGCTCTCCAACGGGAAGGCGTCGACATAGGCACCCCGGAAGCGAACGACCACCCCCCCGGCATCGGCCCTTCCACTTCGCGCGCGCATGCTTCTCCAGCCGCGCGCGCAGGGCGTCCTGCACAGCCTTCGGGATCGGCCCCCGGGGCGTGCGCACCCAGACCCACGACGCTTTGGTCACGGCCTGCTCCTCGTTCGAGAATCCCGCCGGGAGGAGTGTACTCCACGTGGCGTTCAGTCTCCTCGATCTCGGCGCACAGGATGTCGAGAAGGGACATGGTGGTGGCCTCGATCTTGCGCAGGATCTGGTCGGAAAGTGGTTCACGCACAGATCAGCTCCCGCCCCTGCAGGACTTTCCGCTCCCGTGCCTTCCGCACCAGGAGGGCGTTCAGCTCGAAGCCTCCCGGCTGTCAGGGCTTGTAACCTATAGCGTTACAGGTTACACTGCGACTTGTGATCAAGACCTTCAAACATGCGGGGCTGGAACGGTTCTTTCTCAAGGGGACGAAGGCGGGCATTCAGGCCAAGCATGCGGAGCGTCTCCGATTGATACTGGCTCGTCTGCATGCGGCCACGAGCTCACAGGATATGAACCTGCCCGGGCTGAATCTGCATGAGCTCAAAGGTGATCGGAAGGGGATATGGACCGTAAGAGTGAGCGGGAACTGGCGAGTCACGTTCGTCTTCCGTGGCAGAGATGCCGAGGCGGTCGACTATGCGGACTATCATTGAGGTGAAGCGATGTTGATGCACAACCCTCCACATCCTGGAGCGATCCTTCGCGAGTTGTGCCTGGAGCCTTTGGGCCTGAGCGTCACGGAGGCGGCCCGGGCGCTTGGGGTGAGCCGTAAGACGCTGTCCAGTCTCCTAAACGGCCGTGCCGGCGTCAGCCCCGAGATGGCCATTCGTCTTTCCATTGCCTTCGGCACGTCTGCCGAGAGCTGGATGAACCAGCAGGCCGTATTCGATCTATGGCGGGCCGAGCAGCACCGGAGCAAACTCAAGGTCAGGCGACTCTCTGCGGCGTGAGGGTCTGCAAGATCTTAGTACATTCTCTTCTCGATGCCACATCCGCGCCTGATCCTCGATCCAGATGCCGTGGATGGTCGCCTCCTCCACGCTGGGATCCACCTGCCGGACCTACGACCGCCGTCAGGAGCTTAGCGGAGGTAGCCTCTTAGGGGGTTTGTCTGGCGTGCCGGCGGGTGGCGGACGAAGGGGCCCCCGTGGCACCTACCGCACCTGGGCGCTGTCGTTCGCGTAGTTCGACTGGAGGATCCACTTGTCAGGATCCGCTTCCACCCGCCGCACCGGGCGCGGCGTGGTCACCGTGACCGTGCCCTCGACCCCGCTCCTGACCTCCACGCGCTGGAGGACCCGCTCGCCGCCCTCCATCTCAAAGAGCACCTCAACTGGCATGACCCCTGTCTGCAGGTTCCTCACCCTGACCGTCGTGCGGAACCCCGCTTCGACGGGGGTGGAGGTGGCCTCGGCGATCACGTAGTCCGGGAGCACGAGTTCATAAATCCACTCCCGGAAGAACCAGGAGAGGTCCTGCCCCGCGACCTCTGAAGAGACCTGAGCGAAATCGTCCACCCGGGCCGACTGGTTCCGGAAGCGCGTGGCGAAGGTCTGGAGGATCTTCTGGAAGGCCTCGGTGCCGACGACGAACCGGAGCATGTGCAGAACGAACGACCCCTTCGCATAGCGCACGGCGACCCCATCGGCGAACCCTGAGTTGAGGACGGTGTAGTCCCCGATCGCTCTGTCGCGGCCGGCCACCGACGCGTACCATCTGCGGTTCACGTCGAGTTCCCGCAGGAAGGCCGCGCGCCCCATCACCGACTCGACGGCCATCAGACCCAGATACTCCGCGAACCCTTCGGACATCCAGACGGCGGCGATCCCCCTGCCGCTGGTCTGGTGCGGAAAGTAGGTGTGCGTGGCCTCATGCGCAATGACCAGCAACCGGAACGAGTCGCGATCCAGTAGGCCGCCCGTCCCGCCGACAAAAGCGAGGTCTGTGATCATCAACAGGCCCGGGTACCCGATCCCCAGCAGCCCTCGATCGAACGGCGCCGACATCACCGTCAGTTGATTGTGGGGGAACGCATAGAGGAGGCGGCTGAGGAAGTCCGCCGACTGCTTCGTGAACTCTGCGATCTGGTCGGCGAACCGGTCGTAGCCGGGTCTGACCACCAGGGCGAGATCGATCTCCCCTGCCTTCCGGGCCAGCGAGACGTGCCCTTTGCCGCCGACGACGCCGATGGAGGCGAGCGGCTCCCCCGGTACCCACTGGTAGGTCTGCATTCCCCCGGCCTCCTGCCGGGTCATCCGCCCGCTCGAGGCCAGCAGGTACCCGGAGGGGATGGTGACCGTGGTCCGCAGCGACGAGCGGTTAGGAGTGTAGAAATCCCCAAAGGGGCTGGCGATCCCCGGGTAGAGGTCGCCGACGGCCACCCAGATGAAGTCATCCCACAGGTCCCAGGTTTCCCCCTCATACTCGAAGGTCAGCGTGCCGGTCGCCCCCGGGGCCAGGGCCGGGCCAAAGGTCAGGTTGATGAAAAACCCCTCCCGGCGGACGGTCACCGGGACGCTGGCGGTCACCTTCATGATGAAGTCGTCGGCGAAGAACCACCGCAACGTGGTCACGGGCGTGGGGCTGGTCACTGCGAACTGCACCACCGTCTTGCCCTTCAGCCTGCCGAAGGAGGTGGCGCGGCAGGAGGGTGGGGCAGACGGGGCACCGGGTGGGGCGGGCGACCTTTCGCAGACCTCCCGGTAGGGCACCGGCCGGAGCTCCGCCGTGATCTCCATGGAGCGGATGACCACATCCTCAAAAAACGTGGCCTGGGAGGGGGCCGGCGCGGGAAAGCCAGCGACGCCGAGAACCAGGATCAGCAGGGCGGGGACGCCCATCCGTACGCCTCTTCGTCTCATCGTGCTCACCTCACGTTTACCTTATGCCCATGTCACGTCTTTCATGCCCGGTTCACGCCGGCATGCTCCCGCCGGTTTGGCCCTATTTTAGGGCATTCCCGGGCAGAAAAGGGGCCAGCGCCGCCGCCACCGCGTGGCCCGCGCCCCCTCTGATAGACTGAAACGGCGATGGACCCCATCCTCATCCAGTTCGGTCCTCTCGTCATCCGCTGGTACGGGGTGATGATGGCGGCGACCATCCTCGCCACCCTCTGGCTCGCCTCCCGCTGGGGGCCCCGGTTCGGCGTCGAGCGCGCCGTTATCGACCGGATGAGCTTCTGGTTCGTCATCACCCTGTTCGTCGGCGCCCGCCTGGGATACGTCGTGAGCCACCCTGGTGAGTTCCGTGATCCGCTGGAGGTCCTCCGCGTCTGGCGCGGAGGGCTCTCCTCCCACGGGGCCATCGTGACGGGCCTGGTCCACCTGCTCCTTGTGGCCCGGCGCAGTGGGATATCGCTGTGGTCCCTGGCCGACACCTTCGCGTGGGCCATCCCGGTCGGCAACATCTTCGTGCGCTTCGGCAACTTCATGAATGGCGAACTCTACGGCGACCCTACCACCCTGCCCTGGGGGGTGCGCTTCCCCACCGCGCCCGGTTCACCGCGCCACCCCCTCCAGCTCTACGAGATGCTGCTCGCCGCGATCATCCTCCCCGTCGCCTGGCGCGTGGCGCGGCGGCGCGCCTTCCCCGGACAGGTGTGGTGGGTGATCGTGGCCCTGACCTCGGTGGGGCGGATCGTCTTCGATGCGCTGCGCACCGAGGAGCAGGTGCTGTGGGGGATGATCGCCTACGGCCAGGTCGCGGCGGCGGGACTCCTGCTCGCGAGCGTGTGGTTCCTCCGCCGCCCTACCCAAACCGGTAGTGCACCCCGTAGCCGCCCCGGGGCAGACGCCAGTCGATGATCCGGTAGGGACAGCCCACGAGACACGCGGTGCACTCGACGCAGTTCTCGTAGGCGATGGCGATCTTCTGTCCGTCCCACTCGTAGACTTTCGCGGGGCAGAAGGTGGTGCAGGGCCGCCCCCACTCTTCCCCGCACTTGTCCAGACAAATGTCCCGCTGCGTGATGTCGATGTGCGAGTGCCGGTCATGCCGGTACTGGACGGTGTAGAGCATCGCTTCGATGTTGGCTTTCGGCGGCACGGCCTCGCTCACTGGATCGTCTCCCCTCCTGATCATCGGATCGCCTTCCACCCCTCGTAGAGGTCTTTGAGAAGCCGCCATGGTCGCCGGGTCTCTCGGATGTGCCGCCAGATGGCCTTCTGCTTGGCGCGCTTCGACGTCCCGTCCACGGTCAGCATCTCCTCGACGGCCTCGTTCACCAGTTGCGGGTAGATCTGCAGCAGCTCGGGACGCCGGTCAATGAGCGCCGGCAGACGCCGGTACTTCCGCAGGTCCGCCAGGACGAATGAGGCGTTGAGCAACTCCTCGTAGACGGCGAGCCCGCGTGCGGAGATGTCCCCCCTGGCCCGGGCGCGGATCACCGTCTCCCCGGCCAGCCGTCCGGCCGTCATCGCCAGGTTGCTCCCCTCCCGGTGCAGCCCGTTCACCATCATCGCCGCGTCGCCGGCCACGAGCACCCCGTCCCCGAACAAGTTCGGCATCGCCGCGTAGCCTCCCTCGGGGATGGCGTGCGCCGCATACTCCTGCGCCGCACCCCCCTCGATCAGCCGCGCCACCAGCGGGTGCTGCTTGAATCCCGCCAGCAGGTCATACGGCGTGATCTTCGTCTGCATCAGGTGCGAGAGCAGCGCGCCGATCCCCACGGAGAGGCTCTCCCGGTTGGTGTAGATGAAGCCGTACCCGGCCATCCCC
>JANONS010000163.1:0-4246 GCA_031420915.1 Armatimonadota bacterium | reverse complement strand
CCCCGGTGCGGCCGGGGATGTTGTAGAGGATGACCGGGAGGCGTGTCGAGTCGGCGATGGCGCGGAAGTGGGCGTACAGGCCGTCCTGAGAGGGGCGGTTGTAGTAGGGGTTGACCAGCAGGATGCCGTCAGCGCCAGCCTTTTCGGCTTCTGCCGTCAGGTGAATCGAGTGGGCGGTGTTGTAGGTCCCCGTGCCGGCGATGACCTTGGCCCGCGCGCCCACGGTCTCCTTGATGGTGCGAAACAGCGCGACCTTCTCCTCATCGGCCAGCGTCGGGGACTCGCCGGTCGTGCCGGCGATCACGAGTCCATCGGAACCGCGCTCCACGAGGCGCCGCGCCAGTTCCGCGGCCCGCGGGAAGTTCACGCGTCCCTCGCGGTCGAAAGGCGTGGCCATCGCCGTAATGACGTGCCCGAAGTGCATCATCGGATCTCCCTCCTGTCTCTCCCTGCGTCCTATCCTGGCGCCTCCCGCTCGGAGGCGACCTGTTCGGCCAGGCTAAACTCGTTATGCAGCGCCCGCAGCGCTCGTTCCATGTGCTCCCGCGGCACCAGGCAGGAGATGGTCGTATGGGAGTCGGCGGTCTGCAGGATCTCTGTCTCCGCCGCTCGCAGCGCCCGAACCACCCGTGCCATCACGCCGGGCACTCCGCGCATCCCTGCCCCGATGATCGAGATTTTCGCGCACGGCCGCGTGATCGAAACCTCGTACCCTTCATCGCGGAGCAGCCGCGCAGCCCGCTCGTACACGTCCTCCTTAACTGTGAATGCCAGCACGTCGGTCATCAGGGTGATCAGGTCGATGCTGATCCCCTCCGCGGCCAGTCGCTGGAGCGCGTGCAGCGGGTGGTCGAGAGACTCACTGCCGGGCCGGCGCAGTCTCAGCTGGACGACGTCCGGCAGATGAGCCAGGGCGATCACCGGGCGACCGTCGCTGATGGGAATGCCCAGTTCCGGTCCGCGCATGAGGAACGTGCCTCCGGTCCCTCCGGATCCCAGCCTCCGGATTACCACCCGCACGTCGTGCTCCCGACCGATGTCGGCCGCCCGCGGGTGAATGACCCGGGCGCCGAGCGCGGCCATCTGCGAGACCTCATCGTAGGAGATCTGTGTGATGACGCGCCCCTCTGGCACAACTTTGGGATCCGCGGTCATGACTCCTTCCACGTCCTTGTAGATTTCCACCAGATCGGCGCCGAGCGCCGCTCCGAGGGCCACCGCGGTGGTGTCGCTGCCGCCACGCCCCAGCGTGGTGACCTCCCCCTCGGCGGTCACCCCCTGGAAGCCTGCGACAACGACCACCCGGCCGCCGTCCAGCTGACGCCGGATGGCGCCGGGGTTAATCTGCAGGATCCGCGCCTCGCCGAAGTCGCCGGTAGTTTCAATACCGGCTTGTGGACCCGTGAGGGCGACCGCCGGCGCTCCCTGCTGCTCCAGGGTGTGGGCGAGGAGCGCGGTGGAGATGATTTCGCCGCAGGAGAGGAGCAGGTCGAGGGTGCGCGGGGAGACGTCGGGATCAACCTTGTGGGCGAGTCCCATCAGCGTGTCGGTAGCATACGGGTCGCCTTCGCGGCCGGGGGCGGAGGCCACCACGACCACCTGGTGGCCGGCTCCCCGGGTGGCGATGACCTGACCAGCTACCTCCTCGCGCCCCTCAGGTGAGGCGAGGAGCGCGCCACCGTACTTCTGGACGATGATCGACATCAGGAGGAGCGGGCGGTGACCCGGGGGCGCAGCCGCTGCTCCACCAGGGTTTCGGCGATCTGGACGGCGTTCAGCGCCGCCCCCTTGCGCAGGTTGTCGCAGGTGGCGAAGAACCACAGGGCGTTCTCGTCGTGCGGGTCGCGCCGCACGCGCCCGACGAGACACGAATCCTTCCCGGCGGCGAGGATCGCCGTAGGAAGCTCGACGACCTCCACCCCTTCCGCCGCCTCGAGCGCCGAGAGCGCCCCGCGCACATCGACCTTGCGGGAGAAGCGGGCGTGCACCGAGACCCCGTGCCCCACGACCGACGGCACCCGGACGCACGTCCCGCTGATCGCAAGATCCGGCAGCCCCATGATCTTCCGTCCCTCGTCGACCATCTTCCGCTCCTCGCCGGTGAACCCGCCCTCGCCAGGCAACCCGATGAGGGGGATCACGTTGAACGCAGCCGGAGCCGGGAACAGCTCCGGCCGGGGGATCAGACCGTCGACCTCGCCCACCGCCAGGGCGTCGATGTGCTCGGCCAGCTTGCCCGCCTGCGCTCGCAGCTCCTCGATGCCTCCCTGCCCGGCGCCCGACACCGACTGATAGGAAGAGACGACCACGCGCTCGACGCCGAAGGCCCGGTGGAGGGCGTGGAGCGGGAGGACAAGCGCGATCGTGGTACAGTTCGGCGAGGCGACGAGTCCGGTGTGGCGTTCGAGATCATGCGGGTTGACCTCCGGCACGACCAGAGGCACGTCGGGCTCCAGCCGCCAGGCGGCCGAGTTGTCGACCACGATCGCTCCGCTCTCCACCGCCTTCGGTGCCAGCGCTCGCGCCACCTCGTCGGGTGTGTCGACGATCACCAGGTCGAGCCCCTCGAACCCGCGATCTTCGAGGGTCTCGACGACGAGGGTCTCGTCGCCGAACTCCAGCCTCTGCCCCCTGGAACGGCTGGTGGCGATCACCCGGACGTCGGCGGCGGGAAAGCGGCGCTCGTGGAGCAGCCGCACCATCACCCGGCCCACCGCTCCTGTGGCACCCAGCACCGCCACCCGGGGCCGGGCGGGGAGCTTCCTCACCGATGCTCCTCCTTGATCATCGCCTCGCCAAGCGCCGGCTGGCGTCGCCGCCGTCGGCGAAGAGGACGATCTCTCTCCGCAGATTCGCTACCGGGCATGTGCCTTCCTGGGAGCCAGGCTGGGCATTCACTTCACGGTCGCACCCATTGCAGGATCCACAGCGCCGCCATCCCCAGACCGATGGTGAGCAACGCGTTGTTGGCGCGCCAGGCGACGATCCCCGCCAGCGTGGCGGCAAGCAGGCGCTCGTTCCCTGCCGAGAGGTCGAGCGTACCGGCCGGCTGGAGGATCGGGGAGACCACGAGCGCCGCGAGGACGGCCGGGGCCACAAACCGCATTGCTCGCCAGACGATCGCGGGAAGCGTCACCCGACCAGCGAGCAGAATCAGGGAGAGACGGGTCGCGAAGGTGATGACGCCCATGCCGCCGATGACGAGCCAGGGTGTCATCCTAGCGACGCTCCGCCCACAACCCGACCGCCATCCCGACCAGTGCGGCGAGGACGAGTCCGACTCTAAACGGCAGACTGGCCGCCAGCACAGCCGTGACGCCTGCGGCCACCGCTGCGGCTACCGCCGGCCGATCGGTCAGCGACGCGCGCAGGAGGGCCAGAAACGTCAGGGGAAGCGCGAAGTCCAGCTGCCACACCGGGGGGATTTGAGCCCCCAAAAGGATCCCGGCGGCGGTACTGGTCTGCCAGGTGGACCACAGCGCGAGCCCTGCACCAAGCGCGTACCAGTGCTTGGGTGCCGTGGAGGGATGATCGCGTGCGCCGTAGTGGGTGATGGTCACCGCGTACGCCTCATCGGTGAGGAGGTAGGCCAGGAGCCACTTCCATATGGGGCGCAGGGGGCGAAGATGCGGCGCCATCGATGCGCTGTACAAGATGTGACGCAGGTTCACGACAAGAGTGGTGAAGAGGATGACGGCTGCGGGAGCGCCAGCGCTGAAGAGCTGCGTGGCGACGAACTGCGCCGATCCCGCAAACACGAGGGACGACATGGCCAGCGCGGGCCCGGCCGGAATGCCCGCCTCTAGCGCCAGCGCTCCGTAGATGAGTCCGAATGGGGTGACGCCGAGGAGGAGGGGCAGTTCGGCCCTGATGCCTGCCAGGAACTCAGAGCGCGGCGAGGACACCTTACCCCAGCAGGTTCTCCAGGCCGTACACCATCCCCCGTAACTCCATCACTCGGCGGATCGCTACTAGCATCCCCGGCATGAACGACTCCTCGTTCACGGAGTCGTGGCGAATCGTCAGCACCTGGCCGGGGGCGCCGAAGATGACCTCCTGGTGGGCCACCAATCCCGGTAGACGCACGCTGTGTACGCGCACATCCTGCACCGTCCCGCCGCGCGCGCCGGGGGTGGTCTCTTCCTCCTGCACTTTCGGCGGCGGCACGCTACCGCGCACCTCGGCGATCATCTGGGCGGTCTTCATCGCGGTGCCCGACGGAGCATCCCGCTTGCGATCGTGGTGG
>JANONS010000162.1:0-2128 GCA_031420915.1 Armatimonadota bacterium | reverse complement strand
TCAAGAGCCGCTTGAGCGGCTGGAGATCGGCGCCAAGCCCCAGGTGGGTCCGCAGGAGCTCCTCCGCGGTCTCCGGCGAGAGCGGGTCGATCCGGAGCTGGGTGTAGTAGGTCTTGCTGCCCCACCCGTGCTGGTACTCCGGACGGTAATTGGTGAGGAGGAGGATCCGGGCTGCCGGCAGGCTCTCCACTAGGCTGTCGAGCAACGCCTGTGTCTCGGCGTCGATCCAGTGGAGGTCCTCGAACACTAACAGCAGCGGCTGCACCTGGCTTTCCCGGAGGAGGAGCCGCTTGACGCCCTCCAGGATTCGCTGCCGGCGTTGGGAGGGATCGAGCGCCTGCCAGTCGGTCTCCTCCACCGTCACGTCCAGGAGGGCCAGGTAGGCCGGCAGGAGGGGTTTCAGCGCTTCGTCCAGTGTGAGGATCTTCCCGGTGACCTTCTCGCGAATCCTCCGCGCATCGTCGCGCGCCTCGATCTGGAAGTAGGCCTTCAACAGGTCGAGGACCGGGAGGTAGGCGGTGGCCTTGCCGTAGGAGACCGAACCGCTTTCCAGGATCAGCCACCCGTGCGTCCGATGAGAACGGGTGAACTCCCAGACGAGGCGGGATTTGCCGACGCCTGGTTCCCCGACGAGGGCGATCACCTGGCCGCGGCCGCTGCCGGCCCGCTCCAATGCCTCCCGCAGGGCTTCCAGTTCGGTCTGGCGACCGACGAAACCGGTGAGCCCGCGGGCGGCGGCCGCCTGCAGGCGTGAACGCGCCAGCCCCGCCCCGGTGATCTCGTACACCTCGATGGGCTCGGAGAGCCCTTTGACGTTGACTTTGCCCAGCGTCTCGACCTGCACGTAGCCCTCCGCCAGGCGCAGCGTGTCAGGGGTGATGAGGATCGAGCCCGGCGTTGCCATCTGCTCCATGCGGGCGCCGAGGTGCGTGGTCTGCCCGACCGCGGTGTAGTCCATGTGGAGGTCGCTGCCAATAGACCGCACGACCACCTCGCCCGAGTTCAGGCCCACCCGAATCTGCACCGGCACGCCGTGGGTGCGGCGGATCTCCTCGGCATACCGTTTGACCGCCTCCTGCATCCGCAGGGCGGCATAGCACGCCCGCACTGCGTGATCTTCTTGAGCCAGCGGCGCGCCGAAGAGGGCCATGATGCCGTCCCCCATGACCTGGTTGATGAACCCCTCATAGTGGTGCACGGCCTCGATCATCCGCTCCAGGACCGGGTCGAGCAGGCTGCGGGCCTCTTCCGGGTCGCGGTCGGCCAGCAGCTCCATTGAGCCCTTCAGGTCGGCGAAGAGCACCGTCACCTGCTTGTGTTCCCCTTCGAGGGCAGCCCCGGAGGTGAGGATCCGGTCGGCGAGGTGTTTCGGCGTGTAGGCGTCCGGGGAGATGAACCGGGATGGCGCGGCCGGGGCGGGGGGAAGCGCGGTGCCGCAGCTGTCGCAAAACCTGCTTCCCGGCTCCAGTCCTGCTCCGCACGCGGGGCAGAGCGCGCCCAGGCGGGTCCCGCAGTTCCGGCAGAACTGCACTCCTTCGCGATTCTGCGCCTGGCACCTGGGACACTTCATTGCCGGACCTCCACCGAACCGGTGGTTTCAAGGAGGAAAACGCTGGGCCAAGCGTAGCCGCCGGGTCCCCAGCGGGTCAAGAACTCGGGACGGGCACCGCGCCTGCTACTCGATCTCAACGATCATCTCTATCTCAACGGCGACGCCCATCGGCAGGCCGCTCATCCCGACGGCCGATCGCGCGTGGCGTCCACGTTCGCCGTAGAGCGCGATCAGCAGGTCGGAGGCGCCATTGATGACTTTGGGTTGATCGGTGAACTCCGCGTCGCTATTCACCATCCCCAGCACCTTCACGATTCGCTTCACACGGTCCAGGTCGCCGAGTTCGTCCTTCAACGTGGCCAGGCAGTTGAGCATGACCAGTTGGGCGGCTTGGTAGCCCGTCTCCACGTCCATGTCCCGCCCCACTTTCCCGCGGTAGACGACCTGGCCGTCTCGGACCGGGAGGTGGCCGGCGAGAAAGAGCAGATTGCCAGTCCGCACCGCGCGGACATAATTGGCGACGGGCGTCTGCGGTGGAGGCAGGGTCCAACCCAGTTCCTGAAGGCGCTGCTCGAT
>JANONS010000161.1:0-5896 GCA_031420915.1 Armatimonadota bacterium | reverse complement strand
GCGGCAGGGTCGCCCGATCAAATACCTGGTCCCCGAACCCGTCGAGAACTACATTGCCAAGCACGGCCTCTACGGCGCCCCTGCCCGGGCGGACGCGGAGTCTCCCACACGATCACCGCATGGGTAAGGCGCCAAGCCTCGCCATGGCGCGGGCCGCGGCGGCCGCTGCTGAGGGGAAGGCGGCAGAACAGATCGTCGTCCTGGATCTCCGCGAGCAGACGCTCATCACGGATTTCTTCGTCATCTGCACGGCGACGAGCCGCGTCCACATGCGGGCCCTCCGCGACGGGATCGAAGAGGCGATGGACCAGTCGAAGCACCGCCTATTTGGACGTGAAGGGAACGAGCAGTCCCAGTGGATCCTCCTCGATTACGGGGATGTCATCGTACACCTGTTGACCGATGAGATGCGGGCCTTCTACAAACTGGAACGCATGTGGGGTAATGCTCCCCAGGTAGCGTGCTGCTGAACGTCCGCAAGGCCGAGGCGGGGGACGTGCCGGCCCTGGTTGACATGTACGAGCGGGCGTACCATGGTGGCTACTCGGCCTCTTTTGACCGCTACGGCCCGATCACACCCCAGGACTTCTGGTGGATCCAGTCAGAGAAGCAGGTTCTGCTGATGGAGGTCAACCACCGGCCGGTCGGGATGGTGATCATCGGCAGGCGCGAGGGCGCGCTCGTCGTGGAGGAGGCGCTCGGCGACCTCCTGCAACCGCGCCCGGGTCTGGACGGGGCCGCGGCGAAAGCCGAACAGGCGCTGCTCGGACGCCTCGGCGCGTTCCTGCTGCAGCACTTCCGGAAGGAGCGGCAGGAGCGTCTCCTGCTGCGTACCGCTGAAGCCAATCCGCTGGCGCTCGCGCTGGCGCGGAGTCTCGACCTGGCCTTCGTGAACGCTCTGGTCGTCACCACTCTCCGGCCTCGGCGGCAGACCGGCCGGGGTCCCGAGGGCTACGCGATCCGCAAGGCGCTCCCTGCCGATGCGGCCGACATCGTCCGCATCCACCACGAGTGCTTCCAGACCGCGCCTTCACCCGACGAGGTTGACCGCCTCCTCCGGCGATCGCAGGCGCGGGGCTGGGTGGCCGAGCGGGAGGGGTACAGGCTCGGCTTTCTCCTGGCAGAGGCCCACGGTGGCGGGTTTGGCGATCTGGTGGTGGGGGTGCGGGAGGCACACCGCCGCAAGGGTGTGGGACGGGCGCTGGCGACGTCGGCGCTGAATTTCTTCGCTGCCAGGCAGATCCCCGCGCTGGGTCTCTATTGGGGTCTGGACGGGGCCGCCCATGCCTTCTACCGCGGCCTGGGATTTGCCACCGAGCGCGTCTACCTCTTCTTTGAAAAGCCGCTCTGACTGCGCTATGCTGGCCGCGCCATGAGCGACACGACGCTGGGAGCGCGCCGCTGCTTCATCTGCGGCCCTGACAACCCGATCGGCCTACGCCTGCGTTTCTACGAAGAGGGAGCGGGGGTCGCGGCGGAGTTTACGCCCGGCGATCCCCACATCGGCTACGAGGGAGTGATCCACGGAGGGATCATCGCCGCAGTCCTCGACGACGCGATGGCCAACATCTGGGCGTGGCGGGGGCAGCCCGCGGTCATCGCCCGGCTTGCTGTCCGGTTCCGGCAGCCCGTCCGCCCGGGCGAGCGGCTGCGCGTGTTCGCGGAGCCGGTGGGCGCCCGTCGGTCAGCCACGCAGCGGGCGCGAGGCAGCGTCGCCCGTGAGGACGGCGCACTCGTCGCCGAGGGCGAAGGGGTGGTCCTGGTGGGAGCCCGCGCCGCCGCGCTGCTGGGACGCTGATGGCCGAGCGCGACATCGCGGTCAACCGCCGCGCCCGTCACAACTACCACATCGAGGAGACGGTGGAGGGGGGGCTCGTCCTCACCGGGACCGAGGTGAAGGCGCTGCGCGCGGGGCGCGCGAGTCTGCAGGAGGCGTTCGCGCGGGTCGAACGCGACGAGGTGTGGATCTACCATATGCACATCCCGCCCTACGAAGCGGGCAACATCTTCAACCACGATCCCATGCGTACGCGGAAGGTCCTTCTGCACCGGCGGGAGGTCAGCCGGCTACTGGGGAAAGCGCAGCAGAAGGGGTACACGCTGATCCCTATGCGCCTGTACTTCAAGCGCGGGCTGGCGAAAGTGGAACTGGCGGTCGCCCGCGGCAAGCGGGAGTATGATAAGCGCGAAACCATCGCCCGCCGTGAGGCGCAGCGGGAGATCGAGAGGGCGGTGAGGCGGCGGCGGGATGGTGGAGCCCGCTAGCCTTCTGGTATACTTCAAGTGGTCGAGATGTGGGGGCGAACGGTCTCGACTGAGTGGGAAGAAGCAGGGTGGCGAGCCGAGGTGCCAGGCCCTCGTAAATCAACTGGCAGGCCAATAACGGCTAACACCAACTACGCACTCGCCGCTTAACTAAGCGACGACGTCCTCCCGGCTACGCCGGCCGGTCGGGAAGGGCGCCAGACGCCGGCTACCGGTAGCGTCCTCGGCCCGGGGGCGCTGGCGGGAACCTAATCGGGCTGGCCGCCGGGTGATCCCGTCCGTGGGAGCGCCGGCGGTGAGACGAGAACGCGGACTACGCTCGTAGAGGCCTTGCCCTCATTCACTCAGGACGCGGGTTCGATTCCCGCCGCCTCCACCAGGGATATTCCAGTCAGGACGCGGCCCGAAGGCCGCGTCCTCTTTTTGCCACCATGCTGGCACCATTCTGTAGACGTCTTATATCTTCAGACCGACCGCGACGCGGTCAGCCTGCCAGGCTTGCACGCCACCACGTGGGTAACGTAAGACTGTTGGTGTATTGGGAGGTGTATCAAAGTCATGCCGCGGATGATGGTACAAATCAACGATCAGTTGCTTGAGGAGGCCAAACGTCTCACGGGGGCGCGCACGAAGCGGGCTGCAATTGAGACGGCGCTCCGGGAACTCGTGCGGCGTCGGAAGGCCGCCGGTCTGGCGAAGATGGCCGGCAAGGTGCCGATTTCGCTGACGCAGCGCGATCTGCGGACGATGCGCGAAGGGCGCTTGGATTGAGTTCTTCAAGGCGCGCGGCGGCGACTTCGTGAAGCGGGCTGTTGCCGTAGCGCTAGAGGGGGGTCGTCGTCACCGTGGCACCGGTGCTGTCGGAACTGCTGGTCGGACTCCACCCCACGCGGCCGGCAGACGCGCGTGCGATCGAGAGGCTCCGTGCGCTAGAAGTCGTGGAGCTGACATGGGACGTCTGCGAACGCGCGGGTACGCTCGGTCGGGCACTGGCGGGGCGCGGTCAGTGGGTGCCCACAGTGGACCTGATGATCTCCGCTGCCGCGGTGGGCGACGGCCACGAAGTGTGGCATGTCGGGGACAAGCACTTCGCGGCGGTCGAGCAGGTCGGTGGCCCGCGCGAGTGGGACCTCACCGCCCCTCGTCCCGTCTGATTGCAACCCCGCCCCCTTTCCCCTCGACCTCCGAATCACCTCTGGACTGCCGTCAGCAGATAACGTCGGCACCCGTGCGGCCCGGTTGTCGGGACGGGTCGGATGGCGACGCGGTCAACTTCGCGCTACCATTGAGTCTGGCTGACCTCGTCCTGCGCTTTCTCCCCGCGGGCATGCGAGTGACCGCCAACGGCCAGGAGGTCGACGTGGCACGAATGATCACCGAAGTGCGTAACGGCAGCGGGGCATGAGGCGGGTCCTCCTCACCGTCCTGCTGCTGCTCTGGAGCCTGGGGAACGTCTGGGCCCAGGGCCCGATTTTCCCCCAGGGTCTGGCCGCCGGGGACGTCACGCATCAGTCGGCCATCATCTGGACACGCAGCGACGGCCCGGCTGACCTCCAGGTAGAATATTCGACCGATCCGGGCTTCATTGGGGCCCGAATGTCGACGCCGGTGCGCACCACAGCGGAGAGTGACTTCACGGCCAAGGTGGACGTCCCGGTCCTCCAGGCCGGGCAGCGCCACTACTACCGCTTCGTGGCCGGCAATACCCGCGGCCCCTCAGGGACCTTCGTCGCGCCACCCGCCCCCGACAGCGATGCTCCTGTCACCCTGATCTGGGGGGCGGATACCTCCGAGGAGAACAAGCCCTTTCGGGTGTTCCAGGGGATGCGCGCCCGCAACGCCGACCTGTTCCTGTATCTTGGCGACACGGTCTACACCGACTTTGGTGCATTTCGGGCGACCACCCTCGACCAGTATCGCCAGAAGTACCACATCAACCGCGACGACCCCCACCTGAGGGAGTACCTGCGGACGGTGTCGACGTGGGTCATCTGGGATGACCATGAGGTGGAGAACAATTTCGACTCAGAACACATCCGGCTGGAGATCGGCCTGCGGGCCTTCAAGGAATACTGGCCGATCCGGATCTCGCCCGATGCGCCGAACCGTCTCTACCGCAGCTTCCGCTGGGGACGGACCGCGGAGGTCTTCATCCTGGACACCCGGCAGTACCGCGGCCCCGCCTTCCGATTTGATGGCCCCGAGAAGACCATGCTCGGTCGGGCACAGAAACAATGGTTGCTCGACGGGCTCGCGCGGTCCGACGCGCTCGTCAAGGTGATCGCCAGCAGTGTGCCCCTCCGCTACCACGGCGCGGACTCCTGGGAGGGCTATGCCTTCGAGCGGAACGAGATCCTACGGTTCATTGCCGAGCGGCGCATCCCTAACGTGGTGTTTCTGGTGGCTGACGTTCACTACGCGGCTCTGCTGCATCACCCGGAAGGGCCGTACGAGGCGATCTCCGGCCCGCTTGCCGCCATTCTGAACCGTACGCCACGGGTGGCGGGCAGACCGGAGACCCTGTGGTCCGCCGCGGGGAAGTTCAACTATGGCTGGATGCGGATCGCCAGAGACGGGATCGTGCTGGAGTGGCGAGACGATCAGGACAACCTCATGCATCAGGCCCGGCTGCCGCTGCAGAACTGAACGGTGGTGCTATGCGGCGTTCACGGTGACGGCGACGCCGATCGGATCGGTCAGGGTCAAGCCGGAGGGGTTTCTCTCGAACAGGATTCCTCGAGCCGTCAGGTGTCGCTCCAGGAATTCGACGGTCCCTTCAGGCACCGCCCAGGCGTAGCCAAGCAGTCCGGTCGCCCCTTGGGGGGCCCGCCGGCGTGCGCCCCAGGTGTTGAGCCCGAGGTGGTGATGATAGTCCCCCGCGGCGAAGAAGAGCGCGCCCTGGTAGCTGCGCTGCGTGACGGTGAGGCCGAGCCCGCCGGCGTAAAAGGCCTCGCCGGTTCCGAGATCGTCTACGCTCAGGTGAACGTGGCCCAGCCGCGTGTGCGGGTGCAGCGGAGCGGAGGCGGGCGATTCGGCGAGGAGACCTTCCACGTTCAGTGGTGCGGAGACCATCGCGAGCGTGCCGCCATCGCGGGGCCAGGTGTCTCGAGATCGGTCCCGCGCCAGCTCGAGCCCGTTGCCCTCGGGATCCCGGACGTAGAGGGCCTCAGAAACACCGTGGTCGCTCGCGCCGTCCAGGGGCCAGCGGGCTTCCAGGAGGCGGCGGAGGATCGCAGACAGCGCAGCGCGGTCGGGGAGAAGGAGGGCGAAGTGATAGAGGCCGAGCGGCGGAGCGGGAGACGAGACGGCCCGGGGAGCGCCCGCGAGATGAAGGGTGAAGGTGCCGCCCTCCGGTTCGAGGCGCGCCTGATCGCCATTGCGCGCCGCGACCCTCAGGCCCAGGAGATCGCGGTAGAATACCAGCGCGGCCTCGAGATCCCGCACCCGAAGGGTGAGGCCGGCCAGGTGAGCACTGGGAGGCATGTGGAAGGTCATCTGTCCACCCGTGCTATCGTACCATCGGTAACGCCATGAGCCGGGAACTCTCTGGGATTCACCACGTCACCGCCATCGCGGGCGATCCGCAACAAAACGTGGACTTCTACGCTGGGGTGCTGGGTCTGCGGCTGAT
>JANONS010000160.1:0-4486 GCA_031420915.1 Armatimonadota bacterium | reverse complement strand
CTGGCCGATCAGGCCAACCGGGAGCGGCTCAAGGACAGAGGTCTCCTCGGCGGCCTGGTCGCCTACCCGCTTGTGGTGGGTGGGCTCTTCCTCTGGTTGTATCTGCGGTATGGGCGGGAGCACCCACCCACAGTGCCGGACGAGTACTACCGGGAGTTACCGGGGGAATACCCGCCCGCCGAACTGGGAGTGCTTTGGCGTTTTCGCCGGGTGCGGCCGGAGGACTTCGTCGCCACCGTGATGGACCTGGCCCGCCGCGGCCACCTCAAGATCCAGGAACGTGAGGCCGGGTTGGACGATGAATATCTCATCGAGCCTGCGGGTCTGTCGGCAGCCGCCCCGTCCGCGGACGATCTCCTGCCCTACGAGAGCCGTGCCCTGCAGATGCTCTTCGGACGCAAAGGGCGCCCAGTCCGGCTCACACGGGTCGGAGGCATTGGGGGTGAGGCGAAGGTCCGGCTGCAACGCTCGTTCAAGAAATGGGCCCAGCAGGTCGCCAAGACGGGGGAGCGCCACGGGTTCTTTGACGAGCGAAGCCGCCGCCTTCGCGCCACAGTGAAGACGCTCGGCGTGCTCCTGGCCATCGGCTCGTTCCTCGCGTTTTTCGTGGCACCGTTCTTCTCAGCGCGGGCGGCGATCATTCTACTGGAGGGGATTCCGCTCGGGATCCTGCTGGCGATACTCTCGTTCGCCATCGATCGGCGGTCGCAGAAAGGGGCCGATGACTACCGGAGGTGGCGGGGGTTTCAGCGGTTCCTGCAGGACTTCTCGCAGATGAAAGACCAGCCGGTCCCGGCATTGGCGGTCTGGGAGCACTACCTAGTGTATGCGATCCCTCTGGGGGTGGCCGACCGGGTGCTGCGGCAACTGCGCGCCCTCTACCCCTCTGAGGAACTTGCCGGGCGGACGGCGATGACCTGGTACACGTCCACCTCCGGAGGGGGCGGCCCTCAGGGAGCTAGTCTGATCGACAGCGTCCGCGCTTTCACCTCGACGTTTACCTCGACCGTGGCCACAGCCGCCTCGCCGGCGAGTTCGGGAAGCGGCAGGGGCGGCGGGTTCTCGGGCGGAGGTGGTGGCGGTGGTGGCGGAGGTGGTGGCGGTGGTGGCGGCGGAGGTGGCGGAGGCGCCGGATAGGCTCGGCGTTCATCCGGCGGGGGGAGGAGGGGAACGATGGCGAGGCAGCCGGAGTTTGCCACACGTGAGGAGGAGCGGGCCTACCTCGAGCAGGTGAAGGCGCAGCTCGACCGGGCGCAGACAAAGGCGGAGGTCATCGCCGTCTGGCGCGAGCATTACCTGCGGATCGGCCATCGCAAACTCGGCCGCCTGCTGATCGGCCGGGCGATCGACGAGATCCTCAAGACCCGGGGTTGAGAAATCCACCGAACCTGTTGATCGCGAAGAGGGAGATGTCATGGCTGGTCCGCCCGTTCAGCACCAGATCGGCCAGGATCTCCCCGACCACCGGGGTGAACTTGAAGCCGTGGCCGGAGAACCCGCAGGCCACCACGACGTTCGTGTGGTGAGGGTGGTAGTCAATGACGAAGTGGGTATCCGGCGTCATCGTGTACATGCAGGTGCTGGTGGCCACGACCTCGCCGTTGGCCGCGGGCATGTAGCGCGTCATGAAGTCGCGTCTGAGTCTCTCGATCTCCCCGGGAGCGATCTCCCGCCGGATATCCTCCGCGGTCGTGGGATCTCCCTTCGCGTGCTCGGCGATCTTCACGCCGTCGAAACCCAGCTGTGGGAACCCGTAGAAGAAACGATTGTCCGCCTGCCAGATGTAGATCGGGCAGCGCGCCGGATCAAAAGCGGTCTCCAGGCTCAGGGGTCGGAACCAGCCGACCACCTGGCGTTCGATGACGAGCGGCAGACCAAGACCGGCCAGCATCTCCGGCGCCCAGGGGCCGGCCGTGATGACTAGCGTGGCGCCTTCATAACGCCCGGCGGCCGTCTGGACCTCCACGCCGCCCGGCCCGGCGATCCACGCCAGGACCGGTTCTTCGTGATGCAGTTCGGCACCGGCACGGGCTGCCTGCCCCAGGTGGGCCAGCACGCACTCCTCCGGGAAGAGGACCCCCGCGCGGGATTCGAGCACGCCGACCATCTCCTCTGATGGATTGAAGATGGGGAAGCGCTGGCGGATGGCGGGGGCGTCGAGAACCTCGTGCGCCAGACCGTGCACTCGGGCGCTCTCGAGCGATCCACGTACCAGGGCACCCTCGGGCGCGCCGATCATGATCCCGCCTGTCGTCAGCAGCAGGAGATTCCCGCAGGCCTGCTCGAGCTCGGCCCACAGGTCATAGGCGCGTCGCACCAGGGGGACATAGGAAGGATGCTCCCAGTACGCCTCGCGGATGATACGCGAGCGACCGTGGGAGGCGCCCCGGTCGTGGGCGGGGGGAAAGCGGTCGAGGCCGAGGACGAGCTTGCCCCGCCTGGCCAGGTGGTACGCGGCGGCGCTGCCCATGCCGCCGAGGCCGAGCACGATGGCGTCGTAGAGAGGCATGGGAGGAGAATTCGATGCGGGCCTCGTTCACCCTACCGGGGATCCGCCTGCGGGGGATCTCCGCTCCTCACTGAGCCGCCCCACCGCCGAGACCAACGCCTCAATGTCTGCCTGAGTGTTATAGATCTGAATCGAGACACGCAGCAGCCGATGCTCGTTCCACTTCATGACGGGTACCTCGATGGCGAACTCTCGATAGAGGCGCTGCTGCCCGGCCTCCACATCGGCCAGCAGGACGGGGACGCTGACCATCTGCGCGTACCACTCGGGCGTGTCCGGGCTGAACGCCACGAGACCACCCTGGCCAAGGATCGCGTCCCGGGCGGATGCGGCAAGGGCATGGCACTCGCGCTGTGCCTGGGCAACGTGTGGAGCCCGGAGGAAGTCGATCGCGCTCGGTGTGGCGAGGAAGGCGGCGATGTCGCGCGTCCCCTGCCACTCGTGCTCCTGGATGAATCGCGATGGTCCCGGCCGCTCAGGCTGCCACCCCCAGCTCACCACGAGGGGCCGGAGCAGCGGCTGCACTTCGCGGCGCGCGTACAGGAAGGCTGAGCCCTTCGGAGCACACATCCACTTGTGGCAGTTAGCGACATAGAAATCCGCGCCGAGTTCCCCCAGGTTGAGCGGGATCTGCCCGGCCGCGTGAGCGCCGTCGATCACGGTGAAGATGCCCGCCTGGCGCGCGCGCCGGATGAGTTCCCCGACCGGAAGGATCAACGCCGTTGGCGAGGTGATGTGGCTCGTGAACAACACGCGTGTGTTGGGGGTGACGTGCGTCCAGATCGCCTCCACGATCTGCTCAGGGGACTCCACGGGGACGGACAACGGGGCTCGGATGTAGCGGGCGCCTCTCCGCTCACAGACGAAGCGCCACGTCCGGTCCAGCGCGCCGTACTCGTGGTCCGTGCTCAAGACCTCATCCCCAGGAGCCAGGGGCAACGAGCGCGCGACGATATTCAGCCCGGTGGTGGCGTTGGGCACATAGACCAGGTCATCCGCCTCCGCCACGACAAACGCGGCGAGCCGCTCGCGGGCCCATCGCATGAGGTCGGTGAAGCGCCTGCTGAGAAACTCCACAGGCTGCCGTTCGAGTTCCCGCTGCCACCCCTGGTAGGCCTCAAAGACCGGCCGGGGACAGGCGCCGAACGAGCCGTGGTTGAGGAAGACAATATCCGGACGCAGCAGGAACAGCTCCCGGATTCCTACAGACACGCCGCGATCGCCTCCCGGAGGATCTCGACGATCCGGTCCACCTGCGCCTCGGAGATCACGAGCGGCGGGGCGAGGCAGATCACATCGCCGATCGGATGCTCCCCGCGCTGCCCGGCCCGTATGCGCGTCACCAGGCCGCGCCGGCGGGCTTCGGCCAGCGCGCGCGCGCCCAGCCCCAACGCCGGCGCCTTTGTCCGCTGATCCTCCACCAGTTCCACGCCGCACATCAGACCCAGGCCGCGCACGTCGCCCACGACGGGCAGATCCCGCAGCGTCTGGAGTCTGTCGAGCAGCCGGCGGCCCAGCACAGCCGCTCGCGCCACCAGTTCCTCACGATCAAGGATGTCCAGATTCTGGAGCGCCACCGCGCAGCAGGTGGGATGGGCGGAGTAGGTGGCGGCATGCATGAAGCGCTCCGCGGGCGGCGCGTCGAGAATCGCCTGGTGGATCTCGCGGGAGACCATCACTCCGCCAAGCGGCAGATAGGCGCTCGTTACGCCCTTCGCAAAGGTCACGATGTCCGGCTGCACGCCCCAGTGCTCAAGGGCGAACCACCGTCCTGTCCGGCCGAAGCCGGTGATGACCTCGTCCGCGATGAAGAGGACCTGATGCCGGTCGCAGATCTCACGGATGCGCGGGAAGTAGTCGGGGGTGGGAGGGATGACGCCGCCCGCGCCGATGACCGGCTCGGCGATGAAGGCCGCCACGGTGTCGGGATCCTGTTCCCGGAGCGCCGCCTCCAGCGCGTCGGCCATGGATCCGGGA
>JANONS010000159.1:0-1638 GCA_031420915.1 Armatimonadota bacterium | reverse complement strand
GGAATGCGGCTCCAGCGTCTCGGGGTCCCGGTAGATCCCGACGTGTCCGACGCGCGCGGTGGGGATGAGCCGGGTGATGCCGACCTCCATCGCCAGCCCCGCCCGCAAGATCGGAATGACCGCGATCTCCTGCCCGGCAATCGACCGCCCGCGCGCCCGGGCGAGCGGCGTCTCCACCTCGACCTCCTTGGTCGGGTGCGATCGGGTCGCCTCAAACGCCATCAACATCGCCAGTTCCTCGACGAGTTCGCGGAATTCCTTGTGGCCGGTGCGTGTGTCACGCAGAATGGCGAGTTTGTGCAGGATCAGCGGGTGATCGAACACGTGGACCTTCGACACGGGAGCACCTCCTGCAGGGTGACTCCCTCAAGGTTCCATCCTTAACTCCCGCCCCCCTCCCCCTGCCCGGGATTTTCCTCCGCGCGTTCTAAAGCGTGGATCTTTTCAATCCGCCGCGCGTGCCTGCCGCCCTCGAACGTCGCCTCCAGCCAGACCCGCACGATGTCGGCGGCTACCGCCGGGCCGGTGATGCGGGCCCCAAGCGCCAGCACGTTGGCGTCGTTGTGCTGGCGGCTCAATCGGGCGGTCGAGACATCGTGGCAGAGCGCCGCGCGGATTCCTCTGATCTTGTTAGCGGCCATCGCCTCCCCGTTGCCCGATCCGCCGAACACGATCGCGCGGTCCGCCTCTCCCCGGGCGACCGCCCTGGCCGCCGGCACGACCACATCAGGGTAGTCGATGGGTTCCGAAGTATCCGTCCCGAAATCCTGCACCTGATGCCCCCACTCGACGAGCAGGGGTTTGACGTGCTCTTTGAGCGAGAGCCCGGCGTGGTCGGTGCCCAGGGCGATCTTCATCGCAGTGCCTCCTCTACCTGACCCCGCGGGATCGCTCCTTCCCGCACCACGCGGGGCGGATCCTGCGTCAGGTCCACGACGGTGGATTCGCGCGAGAGCGGGGTGCGGCCTCCATCGAGGAGGAGGTCGACCCGATCCCCGAGACCGAAGATCACCTGCTGCGCGGTCGCGGGGCTGGGTTCCCCGTGGATGTTCGCACTCGTCCCCACGATGGGCCGACCAGACCCGCGGATCAGCGAACGGGGAATGGGGTGGTTCGGCAGGCGCACCGCCACCGTCTCGCGGCCTCCCGAAACCACCGGGGGCGCCCGTCGCCCCCGCCGGAAGATCAGCGTCAGGGCTCCCGGCCAGAAGCGCTGCATCAGTAGGACGGCGACCGCGGGGATCGTCTCGACCAGCTCTCGAAGTTGAGTCATATCGGCGATGAGGATCGGCAGAGGATCATCGAGCGGACGCCGCTTGATCTCAAAGATACGTCGCACCGCCGCCGCGTTCGTGATGTCGCACCCGAGGCCGTAGACGGTGTCGGTGGGGTAGGCGACCAGCCCGCCTTGCTGTAGAACCCGGATCGCCCGGCGGGGGGCCTCCACCTCGTCGGCCACCCGGATGATCCGCAGCGGCCGGAGCGTGACCCGCACCGCCGGCTGAAATGACAGATGGTAGTAACTGATCCCGGTGGACCTCACCCTCGCTCCGCCGCCACCACGCGCGCGATCCCCTGCAAGTCGTTGACCACACGGATCCCGCGGTAGGCGCGCGTCCGCTCGAAGAGTTCGACTAC